>NZ_JBSHBP010000069.1:0-40489 GCF_053612065.1 Streptomyces sp. NPDC054765
CAGCCGCAGCCGCAGCCGCAGCCGCAGCCGCAGCCGCAGCCGCAGCCGCAGCCGCAGCCGCAGCCGCAGCCGCAGCCGCAGCCGCAGCCGCAGCCCCCGCCCTGAGCAACGAACCGACGGGCCAACGCACCGAGCCACCGAGCCACCAACGCACCGCACGCGCAGGCGCGCGGGACAGCTGTGCGACGGCGTGGTCCGGCTCGCCAGTGGCCGGATGCGGTGTCTGGGCCTCACGCCTCATGGCGCCGGCGCCGCCGGCGCGGCGCAGGCTCCGGTGACCGCACCGGTGGTGTGCGGCCGACCGGCGGGGCGGCATCGGCGACGACCGGAGGACCGGGACGACCTCGCCGGCTGCGACGCCTGCGCCCGGGAGGCCGCCGCCCTGGAGGCCGTCGTCGCGCACCTGGCCGCTGCGGAAGCCGCTGACCCGCCCGCCGCGCTACGACAGCGGGTCCTCGACCGGATTGCGACCACCGGCCAGGAGCCCCTGCCCCGCCGTGGACGGCCCCGGCGCAGCGGGCCGCGCCTGGACCTCGGGGCCTGACCGGCAGCGACGGCCGCATTCGGCGCCGACGGCCGCATCCGGCGCCCTCGCGCTCTGCCAGGTCCACCGGGCCGTCACACTGAGTCACAGTGAGTACAGGGCCGGTCCGCCGTGGTGGTCGCGACGGTTCCGTGGTCCCTCCGCGCCGCGGCTGCTGCTACCGGACGCCGTCCCGTACGGACGCCACCACCTCGTCTTCGACACCGGCACGACAGTCCCGCCGGGCGCGCCGTCAGCGGTGGGCAAGACCATTACCCCTGGGCCGGCGAAACCGCGTAGCCGTTCAGAGCCCCTTCCGTATACGTTCGGCCGCATGGTTGACGAGGGCTTCAGACACCCACGGCTCGCCGCGATCCATGACCCGCTCGACCCTGATCGCAGCGATCTCGATGTATACGTCCGTATGGCGGAGCAGCTCGGGGCGCGTCAGGTGCTGGATATCGGCTGCGGGACGGGTGTGTTCGCCCTCCTGCTGGCCGCTCGCGGGATCGAGGTCGTCGGGGTCGATCCGGCCCAGGCGTCCGTTGACGTGGCACGGGCCAAGCCGGGCAGCGAGCGGGTGCGCTGGATCTGCGGTGAGGCGACAGCACTCCCGCCGCTGCGGGCCGACCTCGCGACCATGACGGCGAACGTTGCCCAGGAGATAGTCGATCCGCGGGCGTGGCAGCAGACCCTGCGGGCGGCCTACGAAGCACTGCGGCCCGGCGGACATCTGGTGTGCGAAACCCGCGATCCGGCCAAGCGCGCCTGGGAGGAGTGGAACCGGGAGGCTTCATACAGCGTGACGGAGATCGCGGGCGTCGGCACGGTCGAGAGCTGGGTCCAGCTGACCGAGGTGCGGGGGCCGCTGGTGACGTTCCGCTGGACCTATGTCTTCGCTGCGGACGGACAGGTACTGACGTCCGATTCGACGTTGCGCTTCCGTGAGCGGCGAGAGGTCGAGAGGGAGCTTGCCATGCAGGGGTATGTGGTGGAGGACGTTCGCGACGCTCCCGACCGTCCGGGCCGGGAGTTCGTCTTCCTCGCACGACGCCCAGGCACGGTCTGAAACGACTCCACCTCTGTCGCTCTGGCGCCCTGTCGCTCCGTCGCCCTGGCGGGCGACCGGCTCGGGCAGGTGCGAGTTCGCTCGGCGGGGCCGTGGGGGAGTGGCACCCGCCGCCCGAACAGGAATGCACAGAGCCCGGCCCTCACCCGATGTCGTGCGAAGTACGGGATGTGCCAGGGGCACCGTGGATGATCCGCCGGACCAGATCCGGGGTCCACTCGACGTACTCGACCTCTGCCCCGTCGGCGTGGCGGGCGTAGAGGAACCGCCCTGTCGGGGCGTTTCTCATGGGAGTGGTGACGGTGCCGCCGGCGCGCTGGAGGGTCGCCGCCAGATCGTCGAGATCCTCGACGACCACGGTGGCGGAGGCGTGCGCGTACTTTGCGCGCTCCTCGGCCGGGCCGGCGATGACGAGGAAGTTGCCGATGGCGGCCAGTTCGACGGAGTGGAACGCCAGCCGCAGGTCCGGCTCCGCGCCGGTGAGTTCCGCAAGGAGCGGCAGCGCACGGTCGAGGTCGTCGGTCCACAGGCGGGCATACGTTTTGAGGATGCTCATGAGCGGCTCCTTGCCGTGAGGGCCGCGGTGGTCGTCCGGGCGGCCAATGGTCTCTTCTGGTTCGTCAGAAACCGTAGGTGAGCGTGCTCCGACGTGGAAGAACGCACTTTTCGGTGAGAGGGGAACCTCGTGGTTACCCATCAGATCAGGCGCGCGCCCGACCACGAGTTTCGTCATGCACGCCGGTTTCGTGAGGCGCGCCGGTTATGTGAGGCGCGCCGGCTCCGTGACGCGCGGCCGACTCCCCGGCAGGCCAGATCTTCTCCCGCACGGCCAACGAGTGAGCCCTGTTGTGACCGTCGTCGAACGTGCCAGGCACTGCCGCAGGTTCACCGGGAGCGATAGTGTGCTGAAAAAGGTGGACTACACCACCAACACTCCGATCTGACAAGGGAGTTGCTCTGGTATGAAACCGCCCAGACGCAGCGGCTTACGCCGCACATTCGCCGTCCTCATGGCCGCGCTCGCCGTCACCCTCGGACTGGCCGCCCAGACCGGCACGGCCCAGGCCGACGACGGCTCCGACCTGAGCGGCCTGGCGTTCACGTCGGTCAACAGCGGCCGGAACCTGGACGTGCAGAACGGCAACACCGGGGACGGCGTCTTCATCGTCACCAACTCCGCGCCGGGCTACCACCAGAAGTGGAACGCCGGCATGCAGGCCGACGGGTCGTTCACCCTCGCCAACGACGCCACGGGCAAGTGCATCGAAGCCGGCTACCCGCTGAAGCAGCAGACCTGTTCCGGATCGTCCGGCCTGCGCTGGTACTTCCAGCCGGTGAGCGGCACCAGCGACACGTTCATGATCCGCAACGCCGGTGACAACAAGTGCATCGACGTCGTCCTTGCCGCCCAGTATGACGACGCGTGGACCCAGAGCTACGGCTGCAACGGCAGCAAGGCGCAGCAGTGGAAGATCCCCTCGTCGGCCGCCGGCCCTGCGCTCAAGGCCGCTGTGGACTATGCCTCGAAGCGCTGCCAGAAGGACGCAACGACCTGCTCGTGGACGAAGGGTTCCCAGGCCCCGGCCGAGCCGCTTCCCAAGCAGTGCATCTCTCCCGTCTGGTACAACGGCACCGAGGCGCCGGTGCCGTGGACGTTCTCACTGAACACCTCCACCGGCTGGTCGAGCCAGCTCGGCGTGTCCTTCACCTCGAGCATCGGCGCGGGGGGCGCGAGCCCCGTCCAGACCAGCGTCAGCCTCACCATCTCCGGTCAGGTCACCTACGACCTGCGCAAAGATCTCGGCAACAGCCTGATGATCACCGTGCCGTCGCGTCAGTACGGATGGGTGGCCCTGTCGGAGCTGGCGACGAAGGTGACCGGCGAGTGGACCTTCGATGCGAACGGTTTCCCGTGGAAGGCGAGGGACACCGTCACCGTTCCCCTGCAGAGCGACGACCAGGGCCGGTCCAGCATCTATCTGGCCCAGACCAGCCCGGACTTCACATCCTGCAACAACTGAACAGATAGGGGGCCCGCACGGCTGTGCGGGCCCCCAACGGGCCCGCGCCCATTTCA
Organism: Streptomyces sp. NPDC054765; assembly: GCF_053612065.1. Taxonomy (NCBI): domain Bacteria; kingdom Bacillati; phylum Actinomycetota; class Actinomycetes; order Kitasatosporales; family Streptomycetaceae; genus Streptomyces; species Streptomyces sp. NPDC054765. The sequence goes on from NZ_JBSHBP010000069.1 coordinate 3,670, forward strand.
TGGCTTTCAACCGTGTGCCCTGTCACCCGTCTCCGCGAACAGAACATCTACGTGAACAAAACATCTACGTGAACAGAACACCTAGTCGGCGCCAGCGGCGTGCGCGTCCAGCCGGCGGGCCAGCGCGCGGACCAGATCGCGCAGGGCGGCGGGGTGTTCGATGGTGAACGGGCGGTCAAGAGCGGCGAGTACGGGGGGAATCCAGTCCAGCCGCTCGGCTCGGATCCGGACGTGGACCCATCCGGCGCTTTCGTCGGCTGCCGAGGGAGCGCTTGAACCGTCGGAGCAGGTCTCGCCGGTACCGGGCCGGTGGTCGTCGTCGGCCGTGGCCGTGGCCGTGGCCGGGATCGTGGACAGGGTCGCGATACCGGCCGGGAGATGGCTGCGAATGTGCTGGACGCTGCCGTGGATCCGCAGCGATACATCGTGGGTCCACGGCGCGCGGGCGAGGCTGTCCAGCACGGTGGCCGCCGGGTCGAATTCTGCCGGGACGACGAACGAGCCGGACTGCACGGTCATGGCGGCGATCCGGTCCAGCCGGAAGGTGCGTACCTCTCCGCTGTCCGGATCGGCGCCGGTCAGGTACCACCGTCCGGAATGTGCCACGAGACCGTAGGGCAGGACGGTGCGGTCGCTGCTGCGGCCCTTCCGGTCGGTGTAGCTGAGTGCCACCGGCCGTTGATGACGTGCGGCCTCCGCGAGTTCGAGCAGCACCCCTGCTTCCGGGGCGGCGCCGGGACGGGGGCGTGCCGTGAAGTCGGCAGTTTCCAGGAGCGCCGCCAGCCGCTGCCCCAGGGCTTTGGGCAGTACGCGCCGCAGTTTCGCCGCGGCACTCTCGCTCGCCGCGGCGGACGCGGTGGTCAGCCCGGCCCTCCGCCCGGCCACGAGGCCGAGCAGGACGGCCAGGGCCTCTTCGTCGGTGAGCATCAGCGGAGGCATCCGGTAGCCGGGAGCGAGCCGGTAGCCGCCGTAGCGGCCACGTACCGAGTCGACGGGCACGCCGAGATCCAGCAAATGTCCGACGTAGCGACGGACAGTGCGTTCGTCGACATCCAGGCGAGCGGCCAGGTCGGGGACGGTGCGGATGCCGCCGCCCTGAAGGATTTCCAGCAGAGCGAGCACCCGGGCGGTCGATGTGGTCACCTCAGGAAGTCTGCCTCAGATACCGGGCGGATTCTGTCCGGTATGGGCCCTAGCGTTCGAGGCGTCCGTCCATCCGGAATCACCCCTGGCAGGAAGCCACTCATGAACTTCGTTTCGATCCGCGTGATCACCCACGATGTCGCTCGCCTCGTCGCGTTCTACGAACAGGTCACCGCCGTGACGGCGACGTGGTCGACCCCTGAATTCGCCGAGCTCGTGACGCCGTCGTGCACGCTGGCGGTCGCCGGCAGCCGCACCGTGGCGTTGTTCGGCACCGACTCCGCCCGACCGGCCGCCAACCGCACGGTGATCACCGAATTCCGGGTTGCCGACGTCGATGCGGAATACCGGCGTCTGATGCCCCTCGGCTGCGAGTTCGTCCAGACTCCGACGACGATGCCGTGGGGCAACCGTTCCCTGCTCTTCCGGGACCCCGATGGGAATCTGATCAACTTCTTCACGCCCGTCACCCCCGAAGCCGTGCAGAGGCAAGACCGCCAAGGAGGATGAGACGCACCGGGCCTTCTCCGCTCTCGCGGCCGAGCACCATGCGGATGTGGATGTGGATGTGGATGTGGATGCGGATGCGGATGCGGCCGGGGCCGGGGCCGGTGATGTCAGGGGGCTGCGGGTCAGGTGACGGGCGCTCCATTGCAGCGCCGCTGCAGGGTCAGCGCACGCGCATCGCGCGGCTCGGTACGGCGCTCCACGACCCGGATCCGCACGGTGGCGAGCGCCAACTCGCAGGCGAGCATCAGCCCGGTCGGTCCAGTGTCCATCACGATGACGTCGGCAGGATGACCTCTGCAGGGGGAGGGCGCCTTCGGCTTCATCCCCGGCCACGTCGGCGGCGTGTGCCGGGTGGCCGCACACCACCCGGCAGGTATCCGCGGATTCCCTTGTCAGGAACCGGGCGGGGTCAGCGTGCCGTCGATGATGTAGAGCTTGGCGTTGGCCGTGGTGATGTTGCCGCAGGAGATGGGCACCGTGTTGTTGACCTTGAAAGAGGTGCCGGAGCCCGACGTGGTGAGTTTGGAGCCCTCCAGGGTCGTGAAGCTGCCGTGCGGGAGCTCGTTGGGGGTGATCTCCTTGTCGACCACGTGGTAGGTCAGGAGCTTCTTGAGCTCGGCCTTGTTGTTGAGCAGCGCGGTGACTTGCGCCTTGCCCATTTTGTTGAAGGCCTCGTTCGTCGGCGCGAACAGGGTTTTGTTCTTCGCGTTGTTCAGTGTGTCGGTCAGGTCGGCTTTCTTCAGCGCACTGACCAGCGTGGTCAGATCCGGGTTGTTGGCCGCGGCGGTCGCGAGACGTTGTTTGGCGGCCTCTTCGACGCTGCCGGCGCCGTTCTTCGGCAGTGACGAGCATACCGGGCCGAAGGGTTGGGATGCGCTCGGCGACGCGGACGCCGACGGTGATACGGATGCGGATGGGGACGCGGATGAGCTTGGTGTGGAGCCGGACGGACTCGGCGTCGCGGCGCCCGCGAATGCCTGAGGCGCGAGGGCGCCCAGTGACATCGGGAGAGCGAGCGCGGCGGCCGCGGCCACGATGGCGTGACGGATTCGGTTTGACTCCATGCCGAATTCCTCTTCCTGCGTGAGGGGGAAGGGCCCCGGTGCGAGCCAGGGATATACGATCGGCGGCCGGGTCGGCCGCTCCGAGGTGGCCCGGGGTACCGGCTGGGGCATTCTCACCAGTCCGGCCTGTCATGCGATCCGTTGTTGCTCAAGCCACCACACCAGTTAAGCGCCGGATCCCGCGCCCGGCATCTTGAGCGTCCCGTGCGGAACGACCCCGGCGCCTTGAGCGTCGTGAGCGCCCTGCGCGGGAGGCGCCGGGCGTTACCAACCGCCGAACCCGGAGGGAACTGACAGTAGAGACGGGACCACCCGGCGTATACGCGCTCGGTGAGAACGGGCATCGGAGATGCGTAGGACCAGCGCACCCGCAGATGCCTGCCTGCCGGAGAACAGGCACGAGTTGCCGTCAGGACGCGGCGGTTGGCCCTTCCATGCGCGCGCTGATCCATTGCAGGCTGCTGTCGGCCATTCCCTGCACATATTTCTTGGCGTCGTGCTGGCCGCCCTGGATCTTCAACAGGTGTGTCTTGACGGGGCCATGGCCGTACTGGGCGATGAACTTGTCGACCTTCGGTATCACGGTTCGCTCAAGGGTGCCGACCTGGAATTCGACAAAGACGTCGGGGCCTTTCTTGGCGATAAGCTTCTGGGCCAGTTTTTCCGGGTTGTTCGCTTGCTCGGCGGCTCCGTAGCCCGCCCACAGCGGGGAGTCCGGCACGATGTCCGGTCCGGAAGCAATCACGGCCTTGAATTTGCCCGGGTACTTCAGTACGGCTTTCAGCCCCGAGAAACCACCGGAGGAGGAGCCCATGAAGGCCCAGCCGTCACGCGACTTGAGGGTGCGGAAATTGGCCTTCATCAGGTTCGGAACGTCCTCGGTCAGCCAGGTGCCCATCTTGGGCTGGCCGGGTATGTCACTGCCGTCGTAGTAGTTCTTGGCATTCGGGTTCAGCACCGGCATGGCGAGCAGGAAGGGCAGGCTCTTGCCCTCCTTCGACAACTTGGCGATGGTCGCCTGCAGCTTGAGGTCGGTACCCATCCAGTAGTTGTACGGGTAGCCCTCGCCTCCGGGCAGCGCCACCATCACGGGGAAACCGCTTTTCGCGTACTTGGGCTCGCTGTACTGCTTCGGCGCCCACACCCACACCTTGCCGGTGAACCCGGATTTGGGGCCTTTGAGCGTCACCACGCCGATCGTGGTGCCATCGGACAGGCGGTTTTGAACCCGGAAGTCGGCTTGGGGGCCGGTCGGCATCAACGTCTTGGCCGTGGTGGCGCCGCTCCCGCCCCCGTTCCCGCCGGACCCCGATGTCTGCTGACCGTAGGTCACGTGGTCACTCTGGGCGGGGCCGACGGTGGAGTGGTCGATCACGGTCCAGGTGACAATGCCGACAGCCGTCAGGGCGGCGACCCCGATCAACCAGAGTTTGGCCCGATCGGCCCGCTGACGGCCACGGGAGCGGTGGGCTCCCCGGGAAGAATGCTTCATCGTGCGCCTCCGGATGCTGCTGCCCCGAAGGGCAAGAGGGTGGTTCCCTCCTGCTTGATGGGTGAAGCCGCCGAAGGGGTTCCGGCCCCGAACCATGAAATGAAGTTCTTACCGCACGGCACAGGCTCGCGGCGGGCCCGCCGGGCAGCCGGCCGATGCCCCAGGTAGCCCTTCCGCCACGTCCGGCCGTCCTGCCTCTCGCCCTCGCCGGTGAGGGAACCTTGGCCACGGTGTCGCGCCCGGTCCGTGCCCTGGCGGCTGCCGCTGCCACCAGCTGCCGCTGCCACCGGCTCCCGCCGTGGCCTCGGCGACGTCGCCGTGGCCCTCGCCGCACGGCCCGCCCGCGTACGGGACCTGTCCGGCGCCGCCACGGACCGAGCGGCAGGTGGACACCCGGCCGGTCAGCGGCGAGCATGAGCCGCATGTCTGAGCAACCGGAGCCCGGCGAACCGGGCGATGCTCTGTCCGAGCGGCTCACCCGTATCGAGGCGTTGCTGGCGCCCGCCCGGTCAGGGACCGGGCAGACGGGGCGCCGGATGCTGCCCGCGTGGCGGCGGGTGACCCGTGGTGAACCGCGTTGGCCCTCGACGCTCGCGGTGCTGGCAGCGATCGGGCTGCAGTGGCTGCTGCCCGAGCGGCTGACGATTCATCCGGAGTGGTTGCTGCCGTCGTTGGAGACCGCCCTGTTGATCGCGCTCATCGCTGCGAACCCCTACCGGATCGAACGGGTCTCGCGGCTGTACCGGTTGGCGGGGCTGGCTTTGATCGCGATGATCAGCGCGGCGAACGGCTGGTCCGCGGTGCACCTGGTGATCGGGCTGGTGCAGGGGGCCGGAGGCACCGATGCCGGACCGCTGCTGACGACCGGCGGTGCCATCTGGCTGACGAACGTCATCGTCTTCGCGCTCTGGTACTGGGAGTGGGACCGGGGCGGGCCCGTCGCGCGCATGCACGCCACCCAGGCGTATCCCGACTTCCTCTTCCCGCAGATGCAGGCGGCCGAACTCGTGCCGGAGCACTGGGAGCCCGCGTTCCCCGACTACTTGTATCTGTCCTTCACCAACGCCACGGCGTTCAGTCCCACTGACGTGATGCCGCTGAGCCGCTGGGCGAAGATGCTCATGCTTGTGCAGTCGGCGGTCTCGCTGCTGACCGTGGTCCTGGTTGTCGCCCGCGCGGTCAACATCCTGAAGTAGCCGACAGCCGACAGCCGACAGCCGACAGCCGCACCCCGCACCCCGGTGACGGCGGGGAGGCTTCGGGGAGGTGCCGTGGTGACATCCGGGTGAAGAATGCGGTCGTTGTGGCATTAAATGGCCAAAGCTTGACCGGCCGGCTCGGCTACGGGGCAGTGTCGAGCCTCTGACCTGGGGTTTTACCCGACGAAGGGCATCGGTCCGAAAACAATCCCCGCGACCGGCCAATTCTTTCCCATGGGGCGGTCAGGCTCCGGCGGCTGCCCCGAGGCGCTGCCTACCAAACCAAGGCCGCAGCCCGGATTCACGCGCGTTCGATTAGCGGAATTCCGGCCCGGCATGCGAACCCGGCACCGGTCGGCGCCATCTGTACGGACGAACAATCCGAGGGTTTTTGCCTACCGGCACCGAACAGAGGCATATCGATGTCGCCGTCCCTTCCCGAACCGTCCGAACCATCCGTCAACCCGCCCCAGCCGCTGCGCGAACGAGCCGTGTACCGCAGTACGGCGGCCCCCGTCGCGCGGACACTGCTCGGCATACTCGACGCCACGGCCGCCGCACACCCCCAGGCACCCGCCCTGGACACGGGTACCGAGGTGCTCAGCTACCGCGAACTGTGCGCGGAGACCGGACACCGCGCACAGCAGCTCACGGACCGGGGAATCGGCCCGGGGGACCGGGTCGGTGTCAGAGTTCCTTCCGGCACGGCGGACCTGTACCTGTCGATCCTCGCCGTACTGCGCAGCGGGGCCGCCTATGTGCCGGTGGACGCCGACGACCCGGACGAGCGTGCCGCCACCGTGTTCCGCGAGGCCGGGGTGTGCGCCGTACTCAGTCCGGACGAGGAGCCGCCCGGCCTGTGCCGGCCAGTGGCGGCCGAACCGCCCCGGCCGCCGGGCCCGCGCGACGACGCGTGGATCATCTTCACCTCGGGGTCCACCGGCGCACCCAAGGGAGTGGCGGTCAGTCACCGCTCCGCCGCGGCCTTCGTCGATGCCGAAGCGGAACTTTTCCTCCAGGACCGGCCGTTGGGCCCCGGCGACCGGGTGCTGGCGGGCCTGTCCGTCGCCTTCGACGCCTCGTGCGAGGAGATGTGGCTCGCCTGGCGCCACGGCGCATGCCTGGTACCGGCCCCGCGCTCCCTGGTCCGCGCGGGCCACGAACTCGGCCCGTGGCTGGTCGAACGGGGCATCACCGTGGTCTCCACCGTGCCCACGCTCGCCGCGCTGTGGCCGGACGAGGCCATGCGCCGGGTACGGCTGCTGATCGTGGGCGGTGAGGCCTGCCCGGCCGGGCTCGTCGACCGCTTCGCCGGCCCGGAGCGCGAGATGTGGAACACCTACGGCCCGACCGAGACCACGGTCGTCGCCTGCGCCGCCCGCCTCCTGCCGGGTGCGCCCGTACGCATCGGCCTGCCGCTGAACGGCTGGCAGCTGGCGGTCACCGACCAGGCCGGACGGCCGGTGGCCCACGGCGACGAGGGCGAACTGCTGATCTCCGGGGTGGGCACGGCCCGCTACCTCGACCCCGTCAAGGACGCCAGCCGCTTCCGGCCCTCCGAGGTCCTTCAGACCGTGCGCGCCTACCGCACCGGGGACCTCGTACGCGCCGACCGCGAGGGTCTCGTCTTCGTCGGCCGCGCCGATGACCAGGTCAAACTGGGCGGCCGGCGCATCGAACTCGGCGAGATCGACGCCGCGCTCAACGCACTGCCCGGCGTCCGCGGCGCGGCGGCCGCCGTACAGACCACCCCGGCCGGCACCCAGGTGCTGGTCGGCTATGTGGTCGCCGACCTGCGCACCGAGGGCGGCTCCAGCTTCCAACAGGACAAGGCACGGGCTCTCTTGACGGAGCGGCTGCCGGGCCAGCTGGTGCCCGTACTGGCCGAGGTCGACAGCCTGCCGACCCGCACGTCCGGCAAGGTCGACCGGCGTGCCCTGCCCTGGCCGCTGCCGCCTCGCCCCGACGAGGCCGGCCACCCCGGCGGGCCGCAGGAACTGCACGGCACCGCCGCCCGGGTCGCCGCCGTATGGGAAGCGCTGCTCGGCGTCCGGCCCGGTCCCGACAGTGACTTCGTCGCGCTGGGCGGAACCAGCCTGACGGCCGCCCGGATGGCATCCCTGCTGCGTGAGCACCACCCGGGTGTCTCCGTCGCCGACCTCTACCGCCATCCCGTGCTGCACCGCATGGCCGACCACCTCGACTCACTCGGCGGCACGGCGGACGACACCCGCCAGGTGCGCCCGGTACCGCGCCGGGCCGCCGCCGTCCAACTCCTCGTCCAGGGTGCCCTGTACGGGGTCGCGGGACTGCGCGGGCTCGTCGGGCTCGCCGCCGCGGACAACGTACTCGGGCTGCTCGCCCCGCACGTCTGGGCTCCGCACACCGCATGGTGGCTCGTCATCGTCGGCTGGGTGGTGCTCTTCAGCGCACCGCTGCGATGCGCGATCGGCGCGGGGGCCGCCCGCGCGCTCACCGGCTCCCTCACCCCCGGTTCCTACCCACGCGGCGGCCGGACCCATCTACGACTGTGGACCGCCGAGCGGACGGTGGCCGCCTTCGGCATCCCGTCCCTCCTCGGCACCCCCTGGGCCCGGCTGTACGCCCGCTCGCTGGGCTGCGCCACCGGGCGTGATGTGGCACTGCACACCATGCCGCCGGTGACCGGCCTCGCCGAGCTGGGCGACGGCTGCAGCGTCGAACCCGAGGCCGATATCTCCGGCTGGTGGCTCGACGGGGACACGCTGCACATCGGCGCCGTACGCATCGGGGCCGGGGCCCGCGTCGGTCATCGCAGCATGCTGCTGCCCGGTGCCGTCATCGGCCGGGGCGCCGAACTCGCACCCGGTGGCTGCCTGGACGGTGAGATCCCGGACGGCCGCCGCTGGACCGGCTCCCCGGCCCGCCCTGCCGAGGCCGCCGAACATCTCGCCGGCACCGACTGGCCCGCACCCTCCTGGCAGTGCTCGCGGCGATGGAGCGCCGCCTACGCCCTCTCCCTCGTGGGCCTGCCGCTGCTGGCGCTGCTGACCGCCGCCCCCGCGCTCATCGGCGCGTACGCCCTGGTCCACAACTGCGCCACCCTTTCCGACGCGGCACTGAGCCTGCTCGCGGCCGTGCCGGTGTTCGCCGTCGTCACGACCGGCTGCTCGATCCTGCTCACCGCCGCCGTGGTGCGCATCCTCGGCCGCGGCATCACACCGGGGCTGCACCCCGCGAGCGGCGGGGTGGCCTGGCGGGCCTGGCTGACCACCCGCCTCCTGGACGGCGCCCGCGGCAGTCTCTTCCCGCTCTACGCGAGCCTCGCCACACCGCACTGGCTGCGGCTGCTCGGCGCCCGCGTCGGCAAACACGCCGAGATCTCCACCGTCCTGCCGCTGCCGTCCCTGCTGCACATCGAGGACGGGGCGTTCCTCGCCGACGACACCCTGGTCGCACCGTTCGAACTGCGCGGCGGATGGCTGAAGTTGGGGCGGGTCAGCATCGGACGGCGGGCCTTCGTCGGCAACTCCGGCATCGTCGGTCCCGGCCATGACGTTCCCGACCAGAGCCTCATCGGGGTGCTCTCCGACGCCCCCGCACACAGCGAGCCCGGCATGTCCTGGCTCGGCCGGCCCGCCATGCCGCTGCCCCGCGTGGCGACCGAGGCCGACCCCGCACGGACCTTCGCGCCGCCGCGGCGGCTGGTCCTGGCACGCGCCGCCGTCGAACTGTGCCGTGTGCTGCCGCTGATGTGCGGGGTGGCGCTCGCCGAGGCCGTACTGCTGGGAGAACAGGACGCGCTCGATACGGGCGGACTCACCCTGGCCGCGCTCGTCGGCGCCCCGCTGCTGCTGGTCGCGGCCCTCTCCGCCGGGCTCACCACCACGGCGGCGAAGTGGTTGCTGGTCGGCCGGTTCACCACCAGCGAGCACCCGCTCTGGTCGTCTTTCGTGTGGCGCAACGAGCTGTTCGACACCTTCGTCGAATCCCTCGCCGTGCCGTGGATGGCCGGCGCCTTCACCGGAACCCCGGTGCTCAACGTGTGGCTGCGCAGCCTCGGTGCCAAGATCGGCCGCGGGGTGTGGCTGGAGAGCTACTGGCTGCCGGAGACGGACCTGATCACCCTCGAAGACGGCGTCAGCGTCAACCGGGGCTGCGTACTGCAAACCCACCTCTTCCACGACCGGATCATGCGGCTGGACACCGTGCACCTCGCCGAGGGCGCCTCACTGGGCCCGCACAGCATCGTCCTGCCGGGCGCCACCGTCGGGGCGCGCGCCGCCATCTCGGCGTCCTCCCTGGTCATGCGGGGTGAGAGCGTGCCCGAGGGCACGCGGTGGGCGGGTAACCCCATCGCGGGCGAACGTGCGGACCGGCCCGGACCGGCCCGTACCGAAGCCGGTGTGGCCGCGTGACCCGATGCAGCCGCCGCGCCCTCATCAGGGGCGCGGCGGTGCTGCCGCTCGCCGCGACCGTCGCCGACGGCCTCCTGTCACCGCCCGACCACCGCTATTTCCCGAGCCACGGCACCTACGCCCACCACACCGTCTCCTACGACCTGCATCTGGCCTACGACCCGGGCAGCGGCAGCCTCGACGGACGGGCCCGCATCAACGCCGTGGCCGACCGGCCCCTGGAGCGGGTCGAACTCGATCTGGCACGACTGGCCGCACACAGCGCACGGATCGACGGGAACAAGGTCCGGGTCCGCCAGCACAGGGGAAAGCTGTTCCTGGACACGCCGTACCCACTCGCCCAGGGAGCCCCCTTCACCGTGGAAGTCGGCTACGGGGGGCGGCCGCGGCCGGTCCGCTCGCCGTTCGGACCGATCGGCTGGGACCGCACCGGCGACCCGCATGACGGCACGCTGGTCGCCTCCCAGCCCCTGGGCGCCTCCTCCTGGTTCCCGTGCAACGACCGCCCCGACGACAAGGCCGCTTTCACCTTCCGGGTGAGCGTCCCGTACGGTCACCACGCCCTGGCCAACGGCACCCTGTGCGAGCGCCGCCGAAGCGGCCGCTCGGAATGCTGGACCTACCATCACCCCGGGCCCATGGCCCCTTATCTCGCCGCCCTTTACACCGGCCGCTTCAGCCACGACGGCGATTCCGTACACCTCGGCGCGGCCGGTTCGTCCGTCGCCCTGCACAACGCCTACCCCGCACGGCTGGCCGAGCGCGCACGGCATGACCTGGCCCGCCAGCCCGACATGCTCCGGGCGTTCAGCGGTTACTTCGGCGACTACCCCTTCGAGGCGTACGGCGCGGTGGTCGTCGACGCCGAACTCGGCGCCCCGGTGGAGAACCAGACGCTGTCCGTGTTCGGCAGCAACCACATCGACGGACGGCGCGGCTGGGAGACCCTCGTGGCCCACGAGATCGCCCACCAGTGGTACGGCAACAGCGTCAGCCTGCGCGACTGGCGCGACATCTGGCTCAACGAAGGCTTCGCCACCTACGCGGAGTGGCTCTGGTCGGAACACCTCGGCGAGGACAGTGCCGACCAGCTCGCCCGGCAGGAGTGGCACTCACTCCACCGCCGCAGCCAGGACCTGCGCATCGCCGACCCCGGGCAACGCCGCATCTTCGACGACAGGATCTACGTACGCGGCGCCTGCACCCTGCACGCCCTGCGGCGAGCCATGGGCGATCACCGCTTCTTCAGCATGCTCCGCACCTGGCACCAGACCCACCGCGGCAAAAGCGCCGACACCGACGCATTCGTCGCTCACGCGGGCCGTTGGGCCACCCGCCCCGTCAAACCCCTGCTGCACTCATGGCTCTACGAAAGGCCGCTGCCGGCGTTCCCGCCCGGCCTCGGCTGAGCACGCCGGGGCGGGACGGAACGCGTTTCCGCCCTGGCGTCTTTGGCGTCTTTGGCGTCCTGCATCCGCCCCGCTCCGCCCCGCTCTGCCGCGTTCGGCTGGGCTGGGTGGGGGCGGAGGCAGGACGCCATGGCCCCGTTGCCGCCCTGGAGACTCGGGCCCAGCCCCGCCCGGTCAATGGGCGTCGCGGAGAGGGCTTTCCGTACGGAGACGGCCTTCCGTCTGCAGGACCATCCCACTGCCCGCATCGACGTCCACATCCCGCACGCTCCCGTCCTCGGCCAGGTGAACTTCCCAGACCCGGCGCCCGACCTTATGGCCCAGGTGCGTCCCCGATACCCGGGCATCGGGGTCAGTGGCCAACGCGGCCTGCTGCGCATACTCCCTGGTCACCATGCCCGGGAGGCGGCCTGGCGGGTGAGGGCCCGCAGCGCCCCGGTGGGACGGGGCTTCCCTCTGGAGTGGGGCGGAGCCGGTTTCGAGCCCGGCTTCCTGATGGCCGGCCACCAGCACCACGCCGGCGACGCAGACCGCGAACACGGCCATCAAGGCGGCCTCTTCACACAGTAGACGTCGCCGGATGCATGCGATGACCCCGCTGAGCCTCATCTGCAACCCCCTGTGCCCCTACCCGGCGGCGGCCCGTCAGCTGCCGGCCAAGGCCATGGTCCGGCGCCATCACGCCGAAGGGGATCCCCCACACGAGGGTCACCGGCCGGACTCGGAGCGCGCCGCGACCTCCCCGCGGGCGCAGACGACCCTTATACGCGGGCGCAGATGCCCCGTAAACAGCATGAGGAGAGCAAACGGCATCAGGCAGGAGAGGAAGCCGTCGGCGGCGGACTCCGGGCGCGAACGCGCTCTCCCGCCACATCAACACGGTCTTCGCCGTCGGTCAACGGCCCCGGGCCGCGCGGGACGTCACCGGCCCGGGGCCGCGCGGGACGTGGCCTGCGACGGCGAGCAGCGGTAGAGGGCCGGCGTCTGGTGGGGCACCGGCGCGCAGTGGGCGCGCACCCAGGGGGCAAGGGCGCGGCCCGGTGCGGTCGCCGGGCCGCCGAGTACGACGAAACGCAGCCGGCCGGTGGCGACGAGGTGGCGGAACCCGGAGCCGGTGGGCGAGGGCACGGCGCCGGTGAAGCCGCCCATGGGGAGCACCTTCGCGCCCGAGTGGAGGACGTACGGGGAGGCAACGCGCCAACTCGTGGTCGCGAAAAGGTAGGTGGCGCCGTCCTGGTGGGCCCGGGTGTACGCCAGGAGCCGCCGCTGGTTCCTGCTGAGTGAGGTCCCGCCGGGAGCCTTCACGGCCGCCCTGGGAGAAGAGGCCGGGGCGGGGGAGGGCCGGTGCGGCACGGTGTGGTGCCTGGCGGCCACCGGCCCGGTCGCGCCCATGCCGGAGTGGCCGTACTCCGGCTGGAGAACCGATGAGGCCCAGGCCGCGGACGGCAGCAGCATGGCCACGAGGCCCACGCCGAGACCCAGCACCGCCATCCGCCGCCGCTTCCCGCTGTCCCCCGTACAGGACAGCCCCAGCAACGCCAGAGCGCCCGCCCCCAGCGTGATCGCGGCCGGGGCCAGCCACGGCAGGAACGACGGGAACAGCTCCGCAATGCCCGCCGACCAGACCACCGTGCTCACCACCGCCGTCGGCAGCGCCCACACCCGGGCCCGGCCCCCGCGCCGCCAGGCACGCCAGAACTGCACCATCCCGGCGCCGAACAGCGCCGCCAGCGGCACGGCCACCACACCCATGTAGTACGTGTGGCCGCCGACCGCCCCGGCGCTGAACACCAAGAAGTACACCGCCAGCCACATCCCCCACAGCACAAAGCCCGCCCGCAGCGGATCCGTACGCGGACGGCCGCGCCGCCAGGCCAGCCCGCACACCGCGGCGAGCGCCGCCGCCGGGTACAGCCAGCCGACCTGCGAAACCAGCGACGGGCCGAACATCTTGCCCCACCGCGCGGCCGTGGCCCGCGTCGGCGGCCGGCCGGACGCCTTCGCCGGAGCCGTCCCGGCCATGGTCAGCACGGAGACGCTTCCGGTGTCCCTGGCACTGACGCCGAGACCGGAGAAGCGGGTGACGAAGTTGTAGCCGACGACCTGGCTGACCGCCGAGTTGTTCGTCGTACCGTCCACATACGGACGGTCCTGGGCCGGGGTCAGCGTCACCAGCAGCACCCATGACGCCGACACCGCTACGCACACCGCGCCCGCCCCCGCCAGGTGCGCCAGCCGGCGGCGCAGCGCAACCGGGGCCGACACCACATACAGCAGACCGAGCGCCGGCAGCACCGCCCAGGCCTCCAGCATCTTCGCCTGGAAGCTCAGACCGACCCATACACCGGCCGCCAGCAACGGGCGCAGCCGGGCCTCGCGGGCCGCGCGCAGCGTGGCATCGGCGGCCAGCAGCACGAGAAGAGTGAACGCCGGGTCCTCGACCTCCGTACGGAACAGCCCGGCGATCGCCGGGGTGAGGGCGAAGGCACCCGCCGCGAGCAGGGCCGCGTTCTCCCCTGCCCAGCGGCGCACCGCACGGTGCATCACCGCAACGCTGAGTACACCCTCGATCACCTGGGGCAGGGTCAGCGCCCACGGGTGGAACCCGAAGATCCGCGCGGACAGCGCCTGCGGCCACAGGAAGCCCGGCAGTTTGTCGATCGTGATCGAGTTGCCCGGGTCGAACGAGCCGAACAGGAAACCCTTCCAGCTCTCGGTCATGCTGCGCACGGTCTCCGCGTAGAACGCGTGATAGGCGCTGTGCTGGATGTCCCAGGTGAACAGCACTGCCGCCACCGCCAGGATCGCCAGCCGCACGGGCCTGGCGTAACCCGGCCGGCCAGCCGGTCCCCGCTCCGGCGCCCCGGTACCGGCGAGCAGCCGGCCGCCCGAACGCCGGGCCGACGCGATGATCGCTGTGGTGCTGCTGGCCATGGACGAACCTTCCCTGGGAAACTCACCGGTCGCTGTGCCAGATGGCCGAATTGCCCGTCGGGTGCCTTGGGCCGGGTTCTGTTCACGGGACGTTCAGGTGGGCGTCAGAGGAAAGACGAGAAGGCGGCCGGCGGTCCATTCGTGGCGCCGTTGGAACGGACGGCAGCCGGCAGCGGCCGATGGCGGCCGTCGGCGGCCGATGGCAGCTGACGGGCCAGGCCATGGCGCCTTCGACCGTCCGGCGACGCTCGCCCGGATGCACCCCCGTCCGATCTCCCTGCTCAGGGTCTTGTCGCAGCTTCCGTTGCCTGGTCTTCTGTACCCCGGTAACCCCTACGCGCGTGCTCCGTGCGATCCGGATGCGTGCCCAGCCCGATGACGCACGCATCCGGCACGGGCACGAGAGCGAAGCGGCGCGGGCGCGAAGCCGAAGTGGCGCGGGTACGAGACCGAGAACGGGAACGGCGTGGAATCAGTGGCTGGGCAGGACATCCGGGGCACTCTGCCCGAGGGGCTGGCTGCGGCCATACGCGACACCGCGGAGGAGATCGCCGCGCTGCTGCGTCCGGGCGCCGACATGGAGCTTCCGGTACCCCGCTCGGAGTGGAACGTCGGGGAGGCGGCAGCGCACCTAGCGCAGGCCAACGAACTGATGGCAGATATCGCGGCAGGACATGCACGCCGTTACGGGGACGGCACGCCCCAGAGCCTCGCCGCGGCCAATGAGCGCGCACTCGCCGAGTTCGACGAGCGCGGAGCCGAGCCGCTGGCCGCAATGATCGTGGCGCAGGCCGGCGCTTACCTGAAGGCATGGGACGAGGGCACCACGGAAACCACCGTCGTCACCCCGCTGGGCCCGATGGGCCCGGACGTGCTCGGGTCGTACCTGCTCACGCACATGCTCGGCCACGGTTACGACCTCGCCCGTGCACTGGGGCGTCCGCACATGATCGACCGCGCCAGGGTCGAGCTGACCCTGCCGTTCCTGATCACGGCCATGCCACGGGTGACCGACACCGCCCGCACGGCCGGGCTGACCGCCCGCTACACGATCCGCTTGTGGGGCGGTGCCCGATTCGGCGTGACGCTGACCAACGGCGTGGTGTCTGTCGGCGCGCAGCCGCCGACCCGCCCGGACTGCACCATCCTCATCGAGCCGGTCACCTTCCTGCTCATGGCACTCGGCCGCCGCGACCAGTGGAGCGCCCTCACCCGGGGCCGCATCCTCGTCAGGGGCCGCAAGCCCTGGCTCGCTCCCCGCTTCCCGGCTCTCTTCAAGGCGCCCTGAACACAGCCGGCGCGACAGCCGCCCGTTTGCCACCTCTTCCGGCGGCCCGGCCGGCGCACCGTCACCGCGGCCACAGCCCATAGAACTACCCCACCATCAGCACAAACACCGTGGCAGTACCAGCCCTCGACGACCCGGAAGCAACGCCCGACGAACGCGTCCTGGACGAGTCTCACGAGCGTGGCCCGGTAACACTCTGGACAGGCCAAGCCGGGTGGCTGTCAAGGATGCTGCGCCATGTCACGCACGAGCCGCCACCAACAGATCAACCACATAGATCTCTTCCACCACTTCGTCAGGGAAAGCCTCAGACAGCCGTCGACGCTCATTGGCCAGAAACGCACGGTTGGCGGCTTCGCCGAGGACAAGGAACGCCGAGCGGCTACTGATGTTGGCGAGATGGGTATCGAGAGGGATCACGCGACTCCAGCGCACCTGGCGGCGCGCGACCTGGAGGCCCGAGAGGCCCGCGAGCCGGATGGCATCGCTGTCGTCGGGACGCGCCCTGGGAGAAGACTTCACGCCGCAGTGGTGTGCCATGCGTTCATGCTGCGCAAGGATCCACGGCACATCGAAGGCGGTGGTGTTCCACCAGATCGCGAGCGAACCCCCCGGACGTAGGACACGCAGCGCCTCCGGAACAGCGCGGGTGGTATGAGTCCACTGCCAGGACTGCGCGTAGGTGATGAGGTCGTGGCAGGCGTCGGCGAGGGGGAGGGCGTTGCCGTCGCCTCGCACGATCGGGACATCCGGGAGCGCTCTGCGAAACTGGGCGGCCATAGCTTCGCCAGGCTCAACGGCGATCACGTCGGCGCCGCGCTCACACAGGAGTCCGGTGGCGATTCCGGTGCCCGCTCCCACATCGGCGACACGGGCACCCGCCAGGGGACGGCTCGTGAACTCCTCGATGGAGTCGAAGAGCGCAGGCGGATAGGAAGGCCGACTTCCCGCGTACTGGGCGGCGGCCGCATTGAACGAATGGGCGCGTGAGCTGACAGTCATCTCCCCATCTTCGTCGCCTGAGTCTGTACAGCAGGCACTGACCACCCGACCCGGAAATCATTTCCGGTCACCGCATCAGCGAGGGTAAACCTGGTCACCGGCCGGCAAGGAGCGGCAGAGCCCAGGGCACGGACGGCGAGCGCGCCGAAGACGTTGGCCGGCAAGGGCATTTCCACGGCGGCGGCGCCGGTGAGTTCGGCGGTCGGCGGGGGCGCCGTCGTAGACCTCAGGCACGAGCTGAAGCGGCGCAGAAGTCCCGGCACAGAGCACTTGTCCCGCGGGCGCGCGCTCTTCCCCGTCCCGGGACCCGTGTGGCTGAGCTCCCGGGCGGCCAGCGGCCCGGCACTGCCGTCGGGCCGACGCCGGCCGTAGTGCGGACGGGCCATCTCGATGGCCTCGTCGGGCGTCCTGGGGCTGGCAGGTGGGTACGCGACACCGACCGTGGCCTACGCCCAGGACTCCTCGACACCTACCGCCTGCCGGTCACCGTCCGGCCGCCGGAGGCGTGGATCCGCACCGAGTCCGGCCCGTACCTGGACGCCTGGTACAAGCGCATCGGCGAGGCGTACAAGGCGACGAGACCGGCCTCGGCATCACCCCCGGGTTGTCGGAGGCCGAGTTCCTTGCGGCGATGGAGCACCACAAGGTCACCGACCTGGCCCTCGCCGCGGTGCTCTCCGCCATCAAGTCGACGGTCAAGGGGGGCATCGGCAAGCCGGCTCCCGCAGCTTCCGGCTCGGCGTCTCGCCCGGTGCGGTCACACATGAAGGCACCCAGGAGCCGCTGTGGGGCCGTGCAGATGCTCGATGAAGGACACCACCCCGCCCGGCACATCAAGGGCACCGACGTGTACGTACTCAGAATCCGCGTCATGTTCTCGCAACTGATGGCCTCTGAAGAGCACTTATGAGGCGGTACTGAGATTCCCAGCTCGGAATCAGGGAGTGTTTCGAAGTGCGGTCAGGAGCGTGCAGCCGCAAGATCGGTATTTCCGTCACGGGCAGCGCGTCGACCGGGTACAGGGTCCGAGATGGTGGCCGAGATCATTCTCGCGAACAGCACTGTGGACTGGGGAGGGTTGGCATCGATCCTGTCCGGTGGGCTACGTTGTGCGGCGATGACTACCGGGACGGCATTGCGCCACACACGGATTGGTGACCCGGCGCTCCTCTGAGCGCCGTACGGGCCGATGCTGGCCCGCTGTTGGATCGAGGATCCGGCGCTGCTGCGCGGGCTCCGCCTCCTGTCGTGTTGATCACAGCTCGACACGTCAACCACGACAGGAGAACTCATGCCCACCAAGACGCTGCACATTCCCACCGCGGACGGCCAGGCCGACGCTTTCGCTGCCTTCCCCGACGGCGGTGAGCGGTACCCAGGGGTGCTGATGTACGCGGACGGCTTCGGCATCCGGCCCGTGCTGCGGGAGATGGCCCGCGAACTGGCCGGGCACGGGTACTACGTGCTCGTCCCCAACCTCTTCTACCGGAACGGCCCGGCACCGGTGATCGAA
The DNA here is from genome assembly GCF_053612065.1 of Streptomyces sp. NPDC054765. Lineage (NCBI taxonomy): Bacteria > Bacillati > Actinomycetota > Actinomycetes > Kitasatosporales > Streptomycetaceae > Streptomyces > Streptomyces sp. NPDC054765. The sequence continues at coordinate 21,621 of NZ_JBSHBP010000069.1, forward strand.
CTTCCCGACCACATCGGAGAAGAGATCCGGCCCGCGGTCTTCGCCCGGCTGATGCCCTTGATCGAGGCGCACACCGGCGAACGTGTCCTGAGCGACGCCGACGCCTACCTCAGGTTCCTCACCACCCAGCCCGAGGTCGGCGCCGGACCGGTCGGGGTGACCGGCTACTGCATAGGCGGTCTCCTGGCGATGCGTACCGCCGTGGCCCACCCCGGACAGGTGGCTGCGGTCGCCGGATTCCACGGCCCCGTGGGCGCCGACGGGCCCGACAGCCTCGCCAAGCTAACCGCCCAGGTCCACCTCGGCCACGCCGAAGGCGACATGACGCCCGAGGCCCTCGGCGAACTCAACCAGGCCCTGGACGCAGCGGGGGTCGGCTACACCTCCGAGATCTACCCCGGCACCAACCACGGGTTCACCATGTCCGACACCGATGCCTTCAACCCCTCCGCACTGCAGCGTCACTGGGACCGCCTGCTCTCCCTCCTCGAACGCACCCTGGCCAACAGCTGAGGCTCCAGCTTGGACACCGACCCTGAAGTACACGGATCCGGGGTCCTCGATGATGCCCGGGGACACCGCCTCCCACGCGTCGATCATCTCCGTGGCGGTGCCGCCACGGAGATGATGCCGTTCACTCAGATCACTCAGATTCCCTGACGGCCCCAGGTCACGGCCGCGGTCCCGGTGATGCTGTTGAGCGCGCTTCATGGCGCCGTAAGCGGGGAGGGCGGGGTTCGCGCGGCGGCTGCCGATGCTCGAGGTGTTGACGCCAGCACCGCCGCCGGGTGTCCGCGCCGAACTCGGCCGACCCCTTTCTGGCCGGGGTCCCCATCCCGACACGGCCCGCTCCTGCCGCATCGCCCTGCGGGCCCTGACCGTGTCGTGTCCGGCTCCGCCAGAGCGACTTGCCCGTATTACCGCACTGTCTGCGGAACCACCCTGCACACCCCGAACGACACCTGGCCGTACCGCTCCGACCTGCACGGCTACCGCGTAGCGTCAGTTCTCGTTTCGGATGCTCCAGCATCAAGCCGCGGTTCCCTCTCAACGGCCCGCCGCCCTCACTGGCGGCGGGCCGTCCCATGCACTGACGTCATTTCTCGTGAACATTCGCAAAGCCGTCGACCTCCAGCTGCTGCCCAAAGTGCCGGACAAACGCTGCTGCTGAAAGTGAACGAAGCCATCTTGCAGATGCTCCGGATAGGGGCTGAACTCCCCGGCCGGAACATGCGGTGCGATGAACTCCCATTCGGCATCAGTCCTTTCAGGGCGAGTCACCCCAGCCTTCTGCCGGGCCGGTACCCGGTCCCGGGCCGGAATGCGAAAACAGAAGATCTCAACCCGACTCAGGACACCAGTAGGTGGGCGTCAGCGGGGATGCGCGGTGGCCTGCCTGCGGGGTGCGGGGTGCGGGGTGCGGGGTGCGGGGTGGGGTGGTTGCTGTTGTGGTGGGGCGGCTTTCCCACGTGGGTAAAATTGAGGATAAACTCAGGGGTAACTTCATGCTAGGATTGGGCGTGGAGGTGATGTGTGTCCACCGAGGAAGAGTTGTTCGCGGCGGTTGATGCGCTGCTGGAGGGGGAGCCGCAGTTGCCGCCGCCGGCGGAGCGGTCCAGGCTCCGGGAGGCTGCCGGTGTCACTCAGGCCCGCCTGGCCCAGGTTCTGAAGTCGACCACGCAGACGGTAAAGAACTGGGAGAACGGCCGCAGTGAGCCGCGGCCGCCGCGTTTGCAGGCGTATCAGCGGCTGCTGGAAGGCTGGGCGGTCAAGTACCCGGCCCCGACCGCACCGGGACCCGAGGCGCACACCGGCCCTGCGGAGCAGCCGCCCGCGCCGGAGCTGACGCCGGACGAACCGGCCCGGCCCTCCGCTGCGCCCGTGCCGGCTTCGGAACCCGCGCGACCGGCGAGCACGACCAGGCCGTCGATGCCGCGTCGTCCGGCCGTGAAGAAAGCCGTCTCGAAGCCCCCGGTGGCGCCGGCTGCTGTCGATGAGAGGTTCGTCAACGGCCCGCTCGGCGTGCTGGATGGGGACGGCTCGCTGTACTGCGTGGGCGGTCTGGTCCTGGACTGCCCGGCCAAGACCGTCCCGGCCTTGGTCGACTGGACCCTGTCCGAGGCGCAGTTGGGCGCGTCCAGGTTGCACCCGTCGGGCAAGGACGCCGACCCGCTGATCGTGCTGACCGCCGCGGCCGCCGAACGGCTGGGTCTGCCCGAACGGTTGGAGGACCGTCGTGGGCTGCGCCTGCCGGAGGACCACAAGGTGCTCAAGCAGCTCGCCCGCGCGAAGTGGCAGCTGACCAAGCGCGGGTTCGGGCCGTGGCCTCGCATCTACCGGCCCGCCGAGGGCGGCCGGCGCCAGTGCGTACAGCTGGCCGTCCTGCCCTGGGGTGCGCTCGATGCCCGCTCGTGGGGGAGTACCGACCAGCTGGAGCCTGCCGACATCGCCCGCGTGCTCGGCACCTACGCCTCCCGCGTCATCACCCCGCGCGGCTCGACCGCCGTCTCCGGTCTGGAGACCATGATTGCGCTGCGTCCACCGACCCGGGCAGTCAAGGACGAGTCCACCGGCAGCTGGGTCTCCGGCCCGATGCCCGGCTCGCTCACCGAAGCGGTCGACCCGGCGCCGGTGGAGGCCCCCGATGAGCACCCGGTCGCTGCCGCCCTCTTCCCCCGCGGCCATCAGCGCACCCCGGGCGAGGTCCTGGACGAGGAGGCGTATGAGTGGATCCGTGACCCGCAGCTGCTCACCGACGCCGAATGCACCCGCCCCCACGCGGTCGGCATCGACGTCAACACCGCATTCCTCGCCGCCGCGAACAGGCTGGTCGTCGGCCTCTCGGCGCCGGTCCATGTCAAGGCGCCGACCTTCGACAAGAAGACGCCGGGCTCGTGGCTGGTGGACCTGTCCGGCATTGAGCTCGACCCGCGCCTGCCCAACCCCTTCACACCGCACGGAGTACGGCCGGACGGCCCGGCCTGGTACGCGACACCGACCGTGGCCTACGCCCAGGAACTCATCGACACCTACCGCCTGCCGGCCCGGATCCGGCCCGAGGAGGCGTGGATCCGCACCGAGTCCGGCCCGTACCTGGACCCCTGGTACAAACGCATCGGCGAGGCGTACAAGGCGACGATGGCCGACCTCGGCATCACCCCCGGCTTGTCGGAGGCCGAGTTCCTTGCGGCGATGGAGCACCACAAGGTCACTGACCTGGCCCTCGCCGCGGTGCTCTCCGCCATCAAGTCGACGGTCAAGGGCGGCATCGGCAAGCTGCGCGAGCGACCGAAGAGCATCAAGCACCGGTTCGGCGAATGCTGGCCGGCGCTGGAGCGCCCGACCTGGCGCCCCGACATCCGTGCCGCCGTCATCTCCGCGGCCCGCATCAACATGCACCGCAAGATCCTCAAAACGGCACTCGCCACCCAGCAGACCCCGGCGCCGTCAGGGAATCTGATGCTCGACCAGGACGCGCTTGTCCCGGTCGCGCTGCTGTCCGACTGCGCCGTCTACCTTTCCGGCGGACCCAGCCCGCTGGACTTCCTGCCGCACACCTCCGACGGCAAGCCGGCCCCCGGCAGTTTCCGGCTCGGCGTCTCGCCCGGCATGGTCAAGCACGAAGGCACCCAGGACATGCTGTGGGCCGTGCAGATGCTCGATGAAGGACACAACCCCGCCCGCCACATCAAGGGCACCGACGTGTAGGTACTCAGAATCCGCATCATGTTCTCGCGAGCGATGACTTCTGAGTAGCACTTATGACGCGCTGCTGAGAATACCCGGCTCGGAATGATCACCCTTTCGGGTGATCGAAAGTGCGTGTGGCCGTTCGTACTCCAGTGCCCGTGTAACTGTCCTGCGGATCAAGGTCAGTTACACGGGCACTGGAGGCGGATGGTGGATGTAGAGGTGTGTATACGGCTCGCCGAGGACGAGGTGCGCGAGGGCCTCGCCTGGGAGTCGGCGCCGCTGAAGATGCTGTGCGCGGCCGAGCCGTGGCGAACGTTCCGCTGGTACATGGGGCAGAAGCACTACTCGGGCTCGTACTGGTCGAGTACGCAGTCGGATCACGTGATCTACGAGTCGCGGCTGGAGCTGGCGAGGCTGCTCTACGCGGACTTCGACCGGGACGTGACGGCGATCGTGGCCCAGCCCTTCTTGCTGAGGGCCGAAGTGGACGGCGCGCTGCGCCGGCACATCCCGGACTACTTGCTGGCCACCACGACGGGCCCGCTGGTGGTGGACGTCAAGCCGCGCCACCGTGCGGCCAGGCCGGAGCACGCGTTCACCTTCGCCTGGACCCGCGAGGCGGTCGAGTCCCGCGGCTGGCGCTACGAGGTGTGGAGCGAACCGCCGGACGCTGAGCTGGCCAACGTCCGGTTCCTGGCGGGCTACCGCCGCGACTGGCTGTTCGAGCCGGACCCGCTCGAGGAGATACACGACGAGGCGGTGGACGAGGAGCCGCCCTCGGAGCCACTGCTCGACCCGGCCATGCTCGACGATGTACGCGACCGGGTCGCGTACGGAGAGACGCTGGGGGAGGCGTTCGCCTGCCTGCCGGGACGTCCGGCGCCCCTGGTGCGCGCCGCGGTGTTGCATCTCCTGTGGAAACAGCAGTGGTTGACCGACCTGAGCGTTCCGCTCAGTGCCCGCAGCGTGCTGAGGAGCGCGTCGTGAGCCGGGCCGCGGTGCGCGTGGGAGTGGGGAGTCGCTTCTCCTACGACGGCGAGATCGTCGAGGTGGTGGAGCTCGCCAGCACGCAGGCCGGCGGCGAGGTGGTCCTCAAGGACGGGCGGGGGCGGCTGCTGCGGCTGGCCGTCAAGGAACTGCTGCTCTCCGACCGCGCCCGCATCATCCCGGACGGGCCCGGACCGGCATCCGACGACCCGCAGGACGTGGCCGCGGTGGTGCTGGACCAGTTGGACGCGGCTGAGCGCGAGCGGGTGCTGGAGCGGGCCGCGCACGTGAGGGAGGTGCTCACCGGATTCCGCAGCGGCAGCGAGGAGTTGGCGGCCGTGGGGGAGCCCCGCGCCGCCTACACGGCGGGCGAGTCGATGGAGAGCCGGTACGCGGCGAAGGCGGCCGAGCTCGAGGTGGCCGCGCGCACAGTCAAGCGCTGGGCCTCGGCCTTCCGCCGGGACGGCGAGGCGGGACTGGTGCCGGCCCGCAGCGGGCCGCGGTCCGGGCACCGGAATGCGGAGCCGTGGTCGGAGACGGCGCTGGAGGTGATGGTCGAGCACACGGGCCAGTCCAAGCCGTCGCGCAAGATGGTCATCGAGCGGACTCGGGCCAGGCTGCTGGCCAGGGGATTCGAGGAGGAGGACCTGCCCAGCCGGGCGACGGCCTATCGCCTCTTGGAGGATCTGGAGCGGCGCCATCCGACGTTCCGGCTGAGTACGAAGCGCAACCGGGACATTGCCGCCCGGCCCGGCGGGGTCTACGGGAAGCTGCGGCCGACCCGGCCGGGCGAGTACCTGCTGATGGACACCAACCGCCTGGACGTGTTTGCCCTGGACCCGGTCACGCTGCAATGGCTGCAGGCGGAGCTGACGGTCGCGATGGACTGGTACACCCGCTGCATCTGCGGGATCAGGATCACCCCGGTGTTGACGAAGGCGGTGGACGCCAGCGTCGCCTTCTACCAGGCGTTTCGGCCCCGGCCCGCGGGAGCGGACTGGCCGGCGCACGCCCTCTGGCCCGAGCACGGCATCCCGCGCTCGGTGCTGATCGACGTCACGGCGTTGGAGGGGCCGATGCGTTCAGCGGCGTCGCCCGCGCTGGTGCCGGAGACGGTGCTGGTCGACCACGGCAAGGTGTTCGTGTCGGAGCATCTGACCAGCGTCTGTCGCCGGTTGGGGGTCTCGGTGCAGCCGGCCCGGCTGCGGACGGGCCGGGACAAGGGCCCGCTGGAGAGATTTTTTCTGACCCTGCGCGAGGACCTGCTGCAGGGCCTGCCCGGCTACAAAGGGCCCGACCTGCACTCGCGCGGAGAGCGTCCGGAGGGGGACGCGTTCTTCTTCCTCCACGAACTTGAGGCGATCATCCGCGAGTGGGTGGCCTGCGTGTATCACGTGAGGCCACACACTTCTCTGATCGATCCCGGGGTGCCGGGACTGCGGATGTCGCCGGTGGCGATGCTCGAGCACGGACTGGCGAGGGCCGGCTACATCGAGGTCCCGCGCGATCCGGACCTGGCGTTCGAGTTCCTGCGAGTGGAGCGGCGGAAGATCCAGCACTACGGCATCGATCTCGACGCACGCCGCTACAACGGCCCGGCCCTGGACCCCTACCGTGGGCTGCCCAGCGATGAGCGGGACGGTAAGTGGCCGATCGCGGTGAACCCGGACGACATCAACACGGTCTACTTCCGCGATCCCGCGAGCCGCAGGTGGCACGCGCTGGCCTGGGAGCACGCACCGGGCCGGGACATGCCGGTGAGCGAGGAGGCACTGCAGTTCGCGCGCCGCCTGGCCGCGGCCCGTGACCGGTTCCCGGACGACAAGGCCGCGGTCCGCGACCTGTTCGAGCGGTGGAACCTCGGCCTGGGCACCACGCTGGTCGAACGCCGCATGGCGCTGCGGCTCGCCCGGGAACAGGCCGCCCTTGACGTTCCCGAGGCCGAGGAGAGCGTCGCCACGCTGCCGAGCGTGAGGCGCCTGATGGAACTGACCGACACGCCGGAGCCGCAGCCCGCGGCCGAGGCCGCACCCGAGGCGGGCGACGACGACGTGGCCGAGGACGCCGAGCTGGTCGACCTGGAAGACGACAGCGACTTCTACACCGACGCCCTGGAGGACGCGTGAACAGCGACGGGACGTGGACGCCCGGAGACGCTCACCGCCTGGACGCGCTGACCCTGTCACGCAAGGAGGGCTGGACGGCGTTCGCCGGTACGGAGGCGCGTATCCAGCCCGAACTGCTGGCGCGCAGCGACTACTTGGCGCTGGGGGAGCGGGCGCGGGCCGAGTACGACCGGGCCCGGCGACTGTGGCACGCGAACCTCGGTCCGCTGCGCACGCCGCAGCTGGCCGAGCTGCACGAGGACTTGTGGGACATCGTCGACAGCAACGCCCAGGACGGCGACAAGGCCAAGGGCGCCGTCGCGGTGGACGCCTTCCCCGGGCTCGGCAAAACCACCGCGGTGCTGGCCTTCGCCCGGGACTTCCACCGCCGGGAGATCGCCGAGGGCGGCGCGTTCACCGCCGGCGGGCACGAACGGCTGCCCGTCTGCCGGGTGGGCCTGACCGGCAACACCGGGATGAAGGACTTCAACCGGGCGATGCTGGAGTTCTTCGGCCACCCCGGACGCACCACCGGCACCACGGCCCAGTTCGCCCAGCGCGCCCTGGACTGCGTGCTCTCGTGTGATGTGAAGCTCTTGATCGTCGACGATCTGCACTTCCTCCGATGGAGGGCGACCGGCGGCGTCGAGGTGAGCAACCACTTCAAGTACATCGCGAACGAGTTCCCGGTCACCTTGCTGTTCGTCGGCGTCGGCCTGGCCGCGCGCGGCCTGTTCTCAGAGGGCGAGACCTACGACAACGCGGTGCTGGCCCAGACGGGCCGGCGCACGACCCGCCTGGACATGCGCTCCTTCGAGCTCAAGAGTGATCAGGGACGGGCTGAGTGGCGGCAGCTGTTGCTGGCCTTGGAGAAGCGCCTGGTGCTCAGGGAGAAGTACCGGGGCATGCTTGCCGACGACCTGTTCGACTACCTCTTCATCCGCTCCAGTGGCCACATCGGCTCGCTGATGACGCTCATCAACCGCGGCTGTCAGCGGGCCGTCCGCATCGGCGTTGAGCGTCTCGACGAGGACCTGCTCAGCCGTGTCAAGATCGACCAGGCGGCCCACCTGGCGCAGGACGACGTACGCAATCTCCTGAAGGGCCAGCGTTCTCGACGAACCGGTCAGAAGGCGGTTCGCCGGTGACGCACGCGCGGACCCTGCCGATCCGCCTGGCCCCGCATCCGGGCGAGGCGCTCGACTCCTGGTGGGAGGCGATCGCCCACCGGCTGGGCACCAACACCGGCGACGTTCTGTCCGCGATGGGCCTGCTGCCGCGCAGCCCGTCCCGGCCGGTGAGCTCGGGCATTCTGGGCCACCTCGTCACTCTCCTCGATCAGGACCAGGCGGCGAGGGCCGCCTGGTCGGCCGGCGTCACCCCGGCGGAGGCGCACGCGATGACCCTGGCTCGCTACGACCGGCGGGTCCACGTGATCGATCCTGGGCGGCGCCGGGTCGCGGCGCGGCATGTCTGGGGACGGGCCCGCGGTTCCCGCTACTGCCCGGCCTGCCTGGCCGAGAACGGCGGGAGATGGCTGCTGAGCTGGAGACTCGGCTGGTCCTTCGCCTGCCTGGATCACCATTTGCTGCTGGTCGACGCCTGCCCGCGCTGCAGCCGTACGCCACGGCACTTCCCCGCGACCACCAGGCATCCGCTTGTTCCGGGGCACTGCCACAGCCCGGCGCAGGACGATGCCTCGCGGGCAGCGCGTTGCGGTCAGCCACTCGAGGAGGCCGACGCCATCGAGCTGACCGGGCAGGGGCTGGTGATCGCGGCCCAGAAACTCATCAACAACGCGATCGCCTCCGGGCAGGCGGACTTCGGCGTCTACCAGGAAAAGCCCCAGCCCAGTCTCGCGCTGTTCGGTGACCTTCGGGCCCTGGCCTGCATCCTCCTTCGCCGCGTCCCTGAGCGGCTGGTGGACTTCGTCCCACCCGAGATCCTGCTGGCTCATCAGCACCTCGGGCCCGAACAACGGCAGCCCTTCGACCCCGCCGAGGAGACCCTGCCGGGCCGCCTGGCCCCACGGCGAGCCGCGACCACCGCCCTCGCCGTCAGCGCAGCCCTGCACATCCTCGGGCACGACGATGCACATGCGTCCGGAGCCGCCCTTCGCCACCTGATCAGCGACACCGACGGCACCATGCCGCTCAAGGTCGCACACCGGTGGCGTCACGCCAGCGAGGTCTTCGACGCGATCCACCTCGCGGCACTGGCGCCCCGGATCAAACACAGCGACCAGCTGCGCTACCGCACCGCGGACCGGTTTCCCCGCAGGCCCGACCCTTCGGCCTCAGCCCGGGTCGCCGCGCGGGCCCGCTGGATCCCGACGCAGCTCTGGCCGGCGTGGTCAGCGCGGCTGAGTCCTTCGAGCGGGGCCTTGTCGCGCACCATCCGCCCGGCCCTGTCGTGCTACCTCCTGCTCATCGGCGGCGCGCGAGGGGACTTCACCACAGCGACCCGGATCCTCCGGTCCCCGGCGGAAGACCGGCTCGGTTCCCACATGGCGCACCGGCTCACGAAGCGGGGGCACTTCAAGGCGATCAGTCGCGGCCTGTCCGTGCTGGCGGACTATCTCGACCAGGAGGGATCACCGATCGACTACGACCGCCGCCGCGCGACCGACTACCGCGATCTGCTGCCCCTGGATGCCTGGACACAGCTCTGCCGGGATGTCGAATTCGAGGCCGGCGGCGTGCGGCGGCACCAGTTCGCCCGAGCGCTGCTGTTCGAGCGGATCAGCGGACTTCCGGCAACCCTCGCCCCGGCCGCCTACGCGCCCGCCACCACGGAGCTGCGGACCATGCTGCGAACCTTCGAAACAGATCTCACCCCCGCACTGGTGAGCCAACTCGAAGAGCACTCACGCGAGTTCCTCGCCCGGCAGGGAATCCACGACGAGCCCCTCACCTGGCAGCCGCCGACGGACATCATCGACGTTCTCGAGCTGCCCGGGTGCGACCTTGGGGACATCGACCTCCACGCGCTGCACCGCCTCATCCGGGAGGAATCCCTGACGACAGCCGGGGCGGCCCGCAGCCTGGGCGTCAGCCACGACGCCGTCCGCTTCGTCCTGCAGGAGCAGCCGGCACCCCCGAAAGAATCCGCGATGTGGGAGAGAGGAGCGACCATTCGCCGTGCTCGCGCCGCGCTCCCCAGGGACACGTTCGCCCGCCTCTACCTCGAGGAGTACCGCCCGCTGAAGTGGATCGCGCAGCACGTCGGCGTGAACGAGGAGGCCATCAAGGTCCTGGTCCGCGAGTACGGCATGAGCCGCGAGGGCAAAGCGACCCGGTGGCGCCAGGTCGATCTCGGCTGGCTCCGCGATCAACGGGCCGCCGGACGCACCTGCCGCGAGCTTGCCGAGGAGACTGGCTTCTCGCTCGGGATGATCAGCTACCTGGGCCGACGGCATGACATGCCCGGTCGCGGGCCCGCCCGGAAGGGGTGACCTGCCGCGTCACGCGGCGGGGTCGTCGTCGAGCGCCAGCTCAGCAACCCAGTGCTGGGCCTCGGCGAGGTTCGATGCCGTGCCGACCACCTGATAGGTGAAGTCGTCCCACTCCTCCAGGACCCTTGGCTCGTCAGGGCGGAGGTGGCCGGCGCCGCCGTGCACCGGACGGTGACGGCGGTAGATGTCCATCGGCGGGCGGCGCCGCTCGTGGTACGCGGTGAGCGGGTCGTCGGCGTCCACGCGAGGGACGGCCAGCCGACCCGGTCATGGACCTGGACCGCCTCGGCCCAGAGGCGGACGGGGCGTCGCTGGGCGGAACTTCTGACCCACGAACCAGCTCACGGAATCGCCTGATCCGTATGTGGCGGTCTCTGAGGAAGCAGAGAGACCAGCGGCCGACGGGAGACGTTTTCCGGTTAAATGGATCAGATCCGTTGTAGAGGTCCCAAGGAGGTAGGACAGTGCCCGCTCTTGCGCGGATGCCGCTGGAAGGCGGCGGGGCGATTCTACTGGAAGAGGTGGAAGGCGCACCGGAGTTCGACGGGCCGGTCAAAGCGGGTCGGGTCGGCGACGCGGTGCGCGAACTGCCCCGGACCCTGCACGAGTCGCTCGTCCCCGTACGCGAGACGGCACGGGCAGTGCTGGACCAGCTGAGGCAGGCGGGGCCCCGGGAGGTGGAGGTGGAGTTCGGGGTGAACCTGTCGGCGAAGGCCGGTGCGGTCATTACGGCCGGGGAGGCGGCCCTCCACCTCAAGGTCCGCATAGTGTGGGAGCGCGGTGACTCCGGGCAGGACGCACCGTGAAGAAGCGGGGGGCGCGTCGGCACCGGGCCGAAGCGGCCGCCTGATGACCTCCCGAAGCGACGCGAACAGCCTTGCCGGCTCAGGTGAACCAGCCGTCCACAACGGCATCTTCCAGGTTCTCGCGCCGGACGGCGGCATCGCCGGGGCAGGCTTCCTCACCGAGGACGGGACCGGCTTCACCTGCGCGCATGTCGTCGACGCCGCGGGGCGGCACCCCGGGGGGCAGGTGGAGGTGCTCTTTCCCCGCCTGCCGGACACTCCGCGGGTCATGGCGGTGGTGGTCGCCGAGCAATGGCGGGCGCCGGAGGCGGACGACGTCGCCGTGCTCCGTCTCCAATCAGTGCCGTCCGGGGCCCAAGGCATGCCCGTGGGCGCGAGCGCGGGCTCCCGCGGACACCGGGTCTTCTCGTACGGATTTCCCTCCCAGGCGCCGCCGGGTGGCCGCTTCGGGTACGGAGAGGCCGGCGACCTGCTGCTCGGGGGTGGTGCCACGGGACGACTGCTCCAGCTGACGAAGGCCAACGACCTCACCACCGGATTCAGCGGCGGACCGGTCGTGGACGAGTTGACCGGGCTGACGATCGGCATGGTCACCTCCATCGCCTCCCCTGACCCGTATCTGAAAGGGCTTGGCACCGCCTACGCCACCCCGGCCGAGGTACTGCGGGACGTCCGGCCTGAGTTGGCCGAGGACACGGCATGTCCCTATCTGGGACTGGAGCCGTTCACCGACAAACAAGCCGACTGGTTCCACGGCCGCGAGGCCGCAGTGGAGCGCGTAATTGCGGCACTGAGGGGAAACCGGCTGCTCATGCTGCTCGGCCCCTCAGGGGCGGGAAAGTCCTCACTGGTCAACGCGGGCGTGCTGCCCGCCCTAACCAGGGGGGACATTCCGGGCAGCGACCGCTGGCTGGCCCTGCGCGCCCGCCCCGGCCAGGACCTCCTCACCGAGCTGGAGGACTCCGGGCTGCCCGGCACGGTGGCCGAAGGCCTGACGAGCGCGGCGCGGGCCCGCCTCGACGGCGACCCGGACCACGACCATCTGCTCCTGGTCATCGACCAGTTCGAGGAACTCCTCACCCAGCCGGCCGGGCCTTCGCAGACACACTCTGAGGACCGACGTCTGCGAGCCATCGACCAGCTCATGGAGCTGAGCAGGTCCCACACCGCCGTGACCGTGCTCCTGGTCATGCGCAATGACTTCTACGCTCCCCTCAGCACCCTCGCCCCCGACCTGATGGACGTCGCCCTGCCCGGACTGTGCAACGTCCCCGAGACGCTGAACCGCCGCGACCTGCAAGAGATCATCACGCGGCCTGCCGCCGCCGTCGGCCTGCCTCTCGCGCCCGACCTCGCGGACCGGATCGTCGACGACATCCTGGACATCGACCCGATGGCACGGCAGGCACCGGTCACGCTGCTCCCACCTCTGCAACTGGCCCTGCGCCAGCTGTGGTTGCGCCGCGACAACGACGGCCGCCTCACCCACGAGGCCTACAAGCAGATGGGCAAGGTCACGGGCAGCCTTTCGCACTCGTGCAACCACGCCCTCGGCCAACTGCCCGCAGGCCAACAACCCACCGCCCGCCGGATCCTCACCGCACTGGTGCGGCCCGCCGACGAGGCCGGCGGCATCCCTGCCACCCGCCAGCGAGTCCCCCTCACACGCCTGCGCGCCCTGGCCGCCGACCCGAGAGGTCCCGGCTCCGACACCGACGGCGCCTTCGACGACGCCATCGCGGCGCTCACCCGCTACCGCATCATCACCACCGATGGCGCCACCACACCCGTCGGCGAGCCCCCTGGAGAGCCGGCAGCGGAACTCATCCACGATGCGCTGATTCGCGGCTGGGCCGACCTGCGTGACTGGGTCGCCGAGGACCGCCAGTTCCAGGTCTGGCTGCAGCGCGCCACCGACCAGCAGGCCAGCCACGCGCAGAGCGGGCTTCCCGGAGACCTGCTGAACGGCTCCCTCCTCGCGGAGGGAGAGGAATGGGCGGATCAGCGCCCGTTCCCGGACGAGATCATCGTGCTGCTGGAAGCCAGTCGGCAGCATCAGCTCTCACAGTTGCGCCGCACCAAACGCATCAACGTCTTCCTCGCCACGGCACTGGCCCTCGCCCTGATCGCCGCCGGCGTCGCGTTCCAACAGCGACAGATCGTCGCCGGTCAGCGCGACCGCGCGGCCTCTGCTCAGGTGGCCGGCACCGCCGAGTCGCTCCGCCGCACCGACCCCCAGCTCGCGCGCCGACTGGCGGTGGCCTCCGCCCGCCTCGGAGATACCCCCGAGTCGCGGTCCGCACTGTTCACCCTGAACAACCAGCAGGAAGACGAGGTCCTCAAGTTTCCCGGCCCTGTCGTGTCGACCGCCACCCTCGACGAGACCGGGCACACCCTCATCGCCGCCGACGGCACCCGCGTCGGCATCTGGAACGTCGACACCCACAGACAGACCGGCCACTACAACGCCCGGTCCAAGGTTCGCTACGTCACGCTGTCTGCCGACGGCAGGACGGCCGCCGTGAGCACCGAGGACGGCAAGACCCGCCTGCTCGATGCCACCAACGCCCGCCCCCTCGGCACGCACACCTACCCCAGCGGCAGAGACGTGCTCCAGCCGAGAGTGGCGCTCAGCCCTCACGGCACCTATCTGCGGACCGAGGGAATCGACGCCGACACGAAGCCCACCATGGCGATCTGGGACACCCGTACGGCCAAGAAGATCATCACCACGACCGGAGGCAGCTTTCCCGTCTGGAACACCTCGTTCTCACCGGACGAACGCATACTCTCCCTCCCTTACCCCAACGGCAAGGGACAGCCGTTCACCTGGTACGACACCCGGACGAAGAAGAAGATCCCCGTTCCTGACTTCAAGCTGAGCACCAAGGAATTTCCCGGCCCAGTCGTCTTCAGCCCGGACGGCAAACTCGCCGCCCTGAACGCGAAGGACGGGAAGGTCCGCGTGTACCACCGTGCAGAGGGCTACTGGGACACAGAGCTCACCGGGGGAGACGACCCCGCGCTGTACCCCCTCCACTTCAGCCAGGACAGCCGGTACCTCGCCCAAGGCGGCGTCATCTGGGAAACGGCCTCTCTCGGCCAGACGAAGCCCCTCATGCACTACTCGACCACCGACAGCGAGTGCTTCAGCGACAACGGCCTCCTCTTCACAGCCGACGACTCCGAACTGCGATGCGTCGGCATCGACGGGGCCGTCCGTTCACTCGACATCACCACAGTCACCAAAGCACCCAAAGGCACAGGCAAGTTCTACACGGAGAGCGCGGTCAGCGCCGACCGGCGTACCCTTGCGCTCCTCAACAGCAGCAACATCGAGATCTGGTCCCCACTGACACACACCAAACGGGCCACCATCCCCAGTCCAGGCCCGACGGCGGACAACCCCACCCTCAGCCCCGACGGACGCCTCCTCGCCGTCCAGAGCAGCATCCCCAAAGTCGAGATCTGGGACCTGTCCAAGAAGAAAAAGCTCGGAACTCTCCCCACTCCCCTCGACTGGAAACAGCGCAGCGGGGCGCTGCAGGAATTCGCCTTCTCACCCGACAACCAGTCGTTCGCAGCCCAGGTAGTAATGCCCGACGGAACCAACGCGCTCAGGTTCTGGGACCTGACCACCATGCGCCGGATCCGGGACATACGCGCGAAGCTCGGTCACGACGGCAACGGATCAGCAGTCCTCTTCGACCCCAGCGGCACCTCCGTGATCGCCGCGCCCAACTTCGGGCGGGTCGCGTTCCCATCCGGCCGCATCATCACCAAGAGCGCCGGGAACCTGCAGATGAACGCCATCAGCGACGACGGCTCAACGGTCTACTCCTATCCGCAGGGATTCCAGCCGTACCTCAGGACCTTGGACGCCCGAACCCTGCTGCCCGCAGGGGAAGACCTGCGCACCGGGGCGGTGTCCACCGAGTCCGGCCACACCGTCGCCGTCTCGCCCGACGGCCGCCTGTTCGCCACGGTGCACCACGACCTGGGCGAGCAGGCACAGATCGCCGTGTGGGACAGCCGCACCCACAGTCAGCTCGGCCCTCCGTTCACGGGCACCCTGGACCCCTTGGGCTCGGTGGTCGCGGTCACCTTCGCACCCGACGGTTCGACGCTGACCAGCGTGGACCAGGACGGCAGATTCCTCACACACGCCGTAACGCCTGCGAAGTTGATCCGGGACCTCTGCACCAAGAGCGGCTCCCTCACCGAGCAGGAATGGAAAGCCCACATCCCCGACGTCCCCTACCGCAGGACCTGCTGACCCGGAAAACAGGGCCGCCCAAGGCTTGGCGGCCAGCTTCGCAGCCCCGGCCCAAGGTCGAGCAGCCGCGGGTACGTCACTCGAACCGGCGCGGCAACGCCCTGGCCGAGGCTGCTATATCGCGTCAAGCAGCTTGAGGGAGCTCCTCGGCTTTCGTTCCGGTGTTTCGGCCGGAGCGTTCGAGGATCTTGAGGAGTTGTCGGCAGATGGCTCGCTTGAGGCAGCGTTGCGCGTTGCGTGTGGTCTTGCCCTCGGCGACGCGGCGGCGAGCGACCTACGTCTTGGTCGCAGGTCCAGCCGCATCCGGATGAGCGTGATGGTGTGCAGGGCCCGGAGACCTTCACCCTGCACGTGTACGACGGCGGGTAGCACCTGCGGCACCCGCAGATGCCCGGTCTGCCGCTGCCCAGGCCCTGACCGGGCCCTTCAGGCGCCTGGGGCGGGGAGAGTGACGGCCCCCGCCCAAGGCGCCTTGCGTTCCTCGGAGGTATACCATGAGACCTTGCTTTAAGGGAGACTGATGGTCTGCCGTCTCTCGGGTGGCTTAGACACATCAACCCCGTTAAGAGGCGGTCTCAGGGAGGCGCGATGATCCAGATCACGCTGGGCAGACGCAGGTCGATCGACCCACGCAAAGATGCTTTCGCGCGGTCCCAGATCGGATGGGTCGAAGGGCTGTCCGACCAGCAGCTTCACGACATCGCCCGGGGAACCTGGGTGATGCCCGGCGAACGCCTCGAACGAGAGCGGTTCGCCGTCGTCAGCGGAGACGCCATCATCAGGCAGGCCATGGAGATCGACCGGGTCGTCGACACCCCCGACGGCCGGCGGGCCTTCGAAGGGCGCATCCTCGGACCCGGGCACCCGGTGTACGACCACTACGTCGGCAAACCCGCCCCGAACGGCGCCCAGCAGAACCCCATCACCTACTTCAAGTCCTCCCTGGACAACCGGAAGTGCAGCTGCGGCTGCGGCAAACCGATCGAGCGCGGCGACTTCCTCCCGGGACACGACCAACGAGCCATCCACGAGCGCATCGCCCGCGTCGGCACCGTGATGGACTTCATCACCTGGTTCGACCAGACCTGGAAGGCCGATGAGGACCAGCAGGACGATGTGGCATGAAGAAATGCCACCGAACTGAGACGGAAGCCGTGGGACATCTGATGAGACTGCAGCCCAAGCAGCAGGTAAGCGCGGCCGGTTATGACAAGGGCAGCGCGAACCTACACGACGCCGCACTCGACGGAGAGTAGGAGCTCCCGTGGGCATCCTCGGCGACAGCCTGGAGAAGGCCGCAGCCGCCAACACCACCCGCCCGATCCCGAAATCCGCCGGCCCGCAGATGCGGTTCCTGGTCAAGCAGCACAAGGGCTCCACCAACGCCGTCGCGCAGCTCCTTGGCGTCTCCCAGCGCACCGTCGAGCGGTACGTCAAAGACCAGATCAAGCGGCCCCGCAAAGAGCTCGCCGCCCGCATGGAGCGCGAGGTCCGCAGACGCTGGCAGCCCAAGGTGCGCGAGAAGGCCCGGCGCCGCGCCGCACAGACCGGCGGGATCACCATCGAGACCCGGGCCCGATTCGGATTCAGCGCCGCCCCTGGAACAACGGACGACGGCCGGATCAGGCTGATCACCCAGCACCTCCCGCCCGCCTACGCCGCCCGGCTTTTCGACGCCCAGGCCGCCGGCGCTACCGAGCAGCAACTGCGCAACATCGCCGCCGAGGGTCTGCAGGAGATCTATTTCAAGGACCGCGGGCGCCGCGCCGACGGCCTCCTGGTCGATTTCACCGACATCGACTATGTGGACCTGGACTTCTGATCAGGTGTCATGCGTGAGGCCCTGGAACCCACGTGTGACGGAGCGCTTCACTTGGCGGATGAGCGCTTGAGTTGGCGGCAGCGAGCATCTGTCCGCGAAGAACGGCGACATTTCGGGATAGGTGACACCTGATCTTGGTGGTTGACACCACCCTGGGAAACGCCGAAGCTGGCCGGCCCCTACGACGAGAAGATCCGGGTCCACCCGGCCAGCATCGCCAACTGAGTACCACGAAGACCTCTGGCTGAGTGTTTGGTCCGCTGGTTCCTGTCCGCGGCTGGCCCGCGGACAAGGCGCCGCCCGCGTCGGCCGGGCCGCGGGCCGGCCGCGCGCTGTCCGTGGCGGGTCGGGCACCCAGGAGCCGTTACGGCCAAGCGTGCCGTCTATCCGATTCGACGGGGCTTCGTGGATCAGCTGCGGACGCAATCTGAGATCCCAGATTGCTTTACAGGGATCTCATGAGGGATGCTGGCGCCAGGCCGCTACCGCACGGCTAAAGATCTCTGTACGTGGTCAGCAAGGACTTGAGCAATGACGAACTTCGAACCGATCACGGGCCGCTATGTCGCGGTCAACGGTGCACGCACCTACTTCGACGAGGCTGGGGAAGGCATCCCGATCGTGTGCATTCACCCCGGGGCCACCGACTCTCGGGTCTACAGGCACCTTCTGCCGTTGCTCGCTGAACGCGGATACCGCGCGATCGCCCCCGATCTTCCCGGGCACTGCCGTTCCTACCCGGCGCAGTGGCAGCCGGGGACTTCTATTCACGACCACGCCGAGTTCGTGCACGCGTTCGTGCGCACGGTGCTGCCTGGAATCTCGCCGTTTGTACTCGGAGCCTCTGTCGGAGGCCTGACAGCACTGGATCTTGCCGCTCACCATGGAGACAGCTATCGAGGGGTCGTCGCGATGCAAGCAGCGTCGTGGACACCGCTGTCGGCCGAGGCTGCTGCGTTGCTGGCAGGTCGGACGAGCCCGCCCGATGCCGGCTGGACGGATCACCTCGAGTATGCGGCGGTGGCCTCGGCGAGCAAGAAGCTGACATCCGGGCAGGAAGCCGAGCTTCGGTGGCTTCAGCGCAGCACTGCCCAGCAGGCCGGGCAGTGCGACGGTCAGGCGTGGGCTTCCCACGATCTGCGCGGCCGGCTCGGCGATGTGCGGTGCCCGGTCCTGCTCGTGCAGGGCACCGACGATTTCTTCGTGCAGGATCAGCTGGTCGATGACACGGTCGCGGAAATGGGCTCGGTGGCACAGTTGCTGCGGGTGCCTGACATCGGGCATTACCCGCCGCTTGAGAATCCGGAGTGGGTTGCGCAGATCGCAGACACGTTTGTCATGCAGACGACGACGGCGGCCTGATCGTCCTGGGGCCTTGACCCTTGATCGTGGACACCGGTTGTCATGCGGCAGTGGCCAGCGTAGTTGATCGTTGCTCGAAGGCGGTCGGGCTGATCTGACCGAGGCGGGAATGCCTCCTTCGGGTGTTGTAGCGGGTCGCCCAGCGGAAGACCGCGAGCCGGGCCTCGTGCGCCCTGTTCCACCGCTTCTTCCCCTGCAGCGTCTCCCGTTTCAGGGATGCGTTCAGCGATTCCGCGGCGGCGTTGTCCGCGCTGGTGCCCACCGCGCCGCGCGATCTGATCACACCGAGGTCCTCGCAGACCTGGGCGAACTCTTTCGAGGCGTACTGCGCCCCGTTGTCGCTGTGGAAGATCGCCCCGTGCAG
>NZ_JBSHBP010000070.1:0-39303 GCF_053612065.1 Streptomyces sp. NPDC054765
GTCTGGTGTGGGGACTGCTTCGCTTTACGTCCCCACACCAGACCCCTCCGGCCCGTCACCTCCCGTGGGTGGGTTGGGGGGAGGCCGGTGGGGGTGGGCGGTCCGGGTGGGTCAGCGGCAGCCGCAGTTGGCCACTGCCGAGGCGAGTTTGTCGAGGGCGTTCTGGGCGCCCTGGGGGTCGGTGGTACCGGTGGTCATGAAGGAGAAGACCAGGAGCCGGCCGTCGGCGTCGACGACGGTGCCGGCCAGGGTGTTCACGCCGGTGAGGGTGCCGGTTTTGGCGCGTACGGCACCGGCGCCGGCGCTCTGGCCCCGGTAGCGGTTGCGGAGGGTGCCGGTGAAGGCGGCCACCGGGAGGCCGGTGACGACGGGGCGCAGGGCGGGCCGGTCGGGGGACGAGGCCTGCAGCAGGAGCCGGGAGAGCAGGGCGGCGGTGACCTTGTCGTCGCGGTCCAGGCCGCTGCCGTCCTCGAAGACGGCGCCGGACAGGGGCAGATGCTGCCGGGCGAGGGCGGCGCGTACGGCCTTTCCGGCGCCGGCGAAGCTGACCGGCTGCCGCGAGCCCAGGGCGGTCTGGCGGGCCAGGGCCTCGGCGATGTCGTTGTCGCTGTAGGTGAGCATCCGCTCGACGAGCGCGGACAGCGGCAGCGAGTGGACGGTGGCGAGCCGGTCGGGGTTCTTGGGGGCCTTGGCGGCGGCGGGGTCGCCGTCGACGGTGATGCCCCGCTGGTGGAGCAGTGCGGCGAAGGTGCGGGCCGCGGCGTGGGCCGGGTCGGTGTCGCGGGGGGCGATGCCGTGGTCGGTGTCGTCGAGCCGCGCCTCGTCGGCCATCAGCGCGGCGACGGGGGCGATGTTCTCGTTCGGGCCGATGGGGTGCTCGACGGGGCCGGAGTAGGCGCTGGTGTCGTAACCGAGGCCGACCTTGGTGAGGTGGCGCTTCTTGAGGGCGCGGGCGGTGGCGTCGGCGAGGGCGCGCAGATTCGCGGGCTGTTCCTCGGCGCCCTCCCGCGGGGCGCGGGCGGTGAGGGTGGGGTCGCCGCCGCCGACCAGGGCGATGTGGTTCTTGCCGCCCATGACGACGGTGGTGTCGATGCGGTGGTCGGGTCCGAGCACCGAGAGCGCGGCGACGGCGGTGGCGAGTTTGACGGTGGAGGCGGGGGTGGCGGCCGTGTCCTGGTCCTCGCCGAAGACCTCCCGGCCCGCGGCGACGTCGAGGACTGACGCCGTGCGCAGCGGGCCGAGCGCCGGGTCTTTCAGCAACGGTGCGAGCGCGTCGGCGAGCCCCCCGTCGGTGGGCACGGGGGCGGCGCCCCGGCCCGCGGCACCGGGCGCGGTGCCGCCGAGTGCGGGCAGCACGGGCGGTGCGCTGGGCGCCGGTCCGGGCCGGGCGGCGTGATGCTCGCCACTGGCACCGTCCATGGAGCCCGCCTCCGTCCGCTCGGCCGTACGCTGACCCGAGTCCCACGGCCCGGCCGCCGCCACCGCGGCGAGCGCGACCGCCAGACCGGTGGCTGCGGAGACCGCCGTCAGCCGCCAGGTCTGCCGGGTATGGCGCGGTGTGGCCTGCCAGGCCTGCCGCGCGGCAGCGACCGCCGTCTGCGCCGACCGGACCGCCGCGCGCGTCGCCGCCCGCGCGGACCGCTCCGCCGACTGCCATCTGACCTGCCACTTTCCGGTCTCCGGCACCTCGGACCAGCCCCTTTCGCCACCACACACCTGCGTGGGGGACACTTAATCACCAGACGTATGTGTTGATCATGGAGGAGCCACCCGTGGAGTTCGACGTCACCATCGAGATCCCGAAGGGTTCGCGGAACAAGTACGAGGTGGACCACGAGACCGGTCGGATCCGCCTGGACCGTCGACTCTTCACCTCGACCAGCTACCCGGCCGACTACGGCTTTGTCGAGAACACCCTGGGCGAGGACGGCGACCCGCTGGACGCCCTCGTCATCCTGGACGAGCCGACCTTCCCCGGCTGCCTCATCAAGTGCCGTGCCATCGGCATGTTCCGGATGACGGACGAGGCCGGCGGCGACGACAAGCTGCTGTGCGTCCCGGCGTCCGACCCGCGGGTGGAGCACCTCCGGGACATCCACCACGTGTCGGAGTTCGACCGCCTGGAGATCCAGCACTTCTTCGAGGTCTACAAGGACCTGGAGCCCGGCAAGTCCGTCGAGGGCGCCGACTGGGTCGGCCGCACCGAGGCCGAGGCCGAGATCGAGGCCTCGTACAAGCGCCTCGAGGCGCAGGGCGGCAAGCACTGACGCAGTCGTGCCGTCCCGGCGTGTGGCGGGGTTTTCCCGACCGCGACGCGCCGGGATCTGCGGGCTGATTTTCGTACGCGAACGGGCGGCACCCGGTTGGGTTGCCGCCCGTTGTGCGTGTCGGGGGCCGGTCACGGGCGGGAGCCGCCGGCCACTCCTAGAAGCCGCGGGTGCGCTTGGCGGCACGGCGGCCGGTGCCGGCCTCCTGGATGCCGGGGGCGCGCATGAACAGCCGGGCGACCTCGGCGCCGAGGTTGACCCCGACGGCGATGGCCAGCGCCAGTGAGGCGGCCTGCACCAGGGACGTGAGGCCCTGCGGCAGGTGGCCCTGGGCGAAGTTGAGCAGCCCGAAGTACGTGGCGCTACCGGGCAGCAGCGGGCCGATGGCCGCGGTGACGTACGGCAGCGCCGACGCATAGCGGTAGCGGGAGAGCAACTGGCCGAAAAGACCGACCAGTCCGGCCGCGATCGCGGTGGCGGGCACGGCGTTCACGCCGGCGACGTAGGTGAGCGCGCCGTACACGACCCAGGCGACGCCACCGTTCAAGGTCGCAAACGCCACGGTGTTGCGTTCCTGTTGGAGCAGCACACAGAACGCCAGCGCCAGCAGCATGGCCGCCACGATCTGCACCAGCGGCTCGTTGTACACCCCCAGCGACTGCTCGGGGTTGAGCCGGCGCAGGCCGGGGTTCAGCTGAAGACCGAAGTAGAGCACGCTGAGCACGCCGACCACGATGCCGACGATGAGGTAGCCGACCTCCAGCAGCCGGGCGGCGGCGGTGATGTAGTAGCCGGTCAGCCCGTCGTGGACGCCGGCGACCAGCGCCCGCCCCGGGATCAGCGCGAACAGCCCACCGGTGATCACCGCGGACGCCTGCACATTGGCGTGCGCCAGACCGAAGGCGACGCCCACCGCGGCGGGCGGCATCGCGGCGACCACGAACTGGTAGAACTCCGGCAGCCCGCGCGCGGACGCGAGCCAGGCCAGCCGGTCGCCGAGCATCGAGCCCACCGCGGCCGCGACGAACACCAGCATCCCGCCGCCGACCAGCATGGAGGCCGCACCGGACAGCAGCCCGGAGGCGACCGTCAGTGCCCAGCTCGGGTACGGGTGGCGGTTACGGCGGATCTCCGCGAGGCCACGGTAGGCCTCTTCGAGGGTGATGCCCTCGGAGGTGATCTCGTCGACGAGCCGGAAGACCGCGGACAGCCGGTTGTAGTCGACTCCGCGGCGCCGGACCGTGCGGCTGGCCGTGACCGGGTCGTCGACCAGCGACGGCTGGTAGGAGATCGACAGCAGGGTGAAGGTGACGGTCGGCTCGACGCGTTCCAGCCCGTAGGCGTGCGCGACGCCGAACATCGCGGCCTCGACGTCCTCCGCGCCCTCACCGCCGGCGAGCAGGATCTCCCCGATACGCAGCGTCAGGTCGAGCACGCGGGGTACGGCCGGGCCGGTCTCGTCGTCGGCCCGCTCAAGGCGCTCGGGGACCGGCCGCTCCCCCACCGGCATCCGGAGCATCGTCCGCATCCGGTCCTGCCAGGGCGCCTCCTTGGTGAGGCGGACGGCGGGGATGCCGTGCGGCGGGGTGAAGGCGTAGCTCAGGGCGGTGGAACCGGCGGGCATCGGGGTCTGGCCGGTGGTGCTGCTCGGCGGCGAGAACGCCGATCCCTCCTGCTCGGACGGGTTCTCCGGACGCAGCCCGGCGGGCAGCGCGAACTCCGAGGTGGGGTGCTCGTCCTCCGGCAGTGGTGGATAGGGCACGCCCAGCGGCGGGGTGAAGGCGCTGTGCGCCTCGTCCGGTTGGGGCTTGCGCTCCTCGGGACCGGTCTGGTCCGCGGAGCCGCCGCTGCCGCTGCTGCTGCTGCTGTTCGCGGCGCGCTGGCCGCGCTGTGGGTCCGACGCCACGGGTCTTCGCTCTCCTCGTAAGCCTCCTGACGGATAACAAGGACACGATGCCTGATGGGGGTGCACGGCGCGTGCTCGGGGGCGATGTTTTCGGCTGGCGGTCGGGTGCGGCGACGGGCGGGCGGGCCGAGGGGCTCCCGGCTGCTTGTCAGCGCTTGGCGTGGCGGCCGCGGCGGGTGTCGGGGGCGGGGCTGCGGGGGCGGTCCACGGAGTGCGGGGCGGGCTGCTCGTTCTTCGCCTTGCCACGGGCGCGGAGGTACTCGATGGCGATCGGTACGACGGAGATCAGCACGATCGCGACGAGGATCAGCTCGATGTGCTGGTGGACGAACGCGATGTTCCCCAGCGAGGCGCCGAGCAGGGTGACGCCGGCGCCCCACAGCGCGCCGCCGACGAAGTTGAAGGTGAGGAAGGAGCGGTAGTTCATCCGGCTCACGCCGGCAATGATCGGCGTGAAGGTCCGCACGATCGGCACGAAGCGGGCCAGGATCAGCGACTTGGGGCCGTGCTTCTCGAAGAAGGCATGCGCCTTCTCGACGTTCTCCTGCTTGAAGAGGCGGGAGTCGGGGCGGGTGAAGAGCGAGGGGCCGACCTTGCGGCCGAAGAGATATCCCGCCTGGTCACCGAGCACGGCGGCCAGGACGACCAGGGAGGCCACCAGCCACAGCGGCCGGTCCAGCTTGTTCGTCGTCACCAGCAGACCGGTGGTGAACAGCAGCGAGTCGCCCGGCAGGAAGAAGCCGATCAGCAGGCCGGACTCCGCGAAGACGATGACCAGGACGCCGATCAGGCCGAATGTCGCGATCAGATAGTCCGGGTCCAGCCACTGGGGGCCGAGCGCGAGAGTATTCACGGGGTGAAGGCTCCTGGGTCGAGGGCGCCGGATCGTGCGGTGCGACGAGCGAAGCGACGAGGGTGCAGGCGCGTGTGCGGCCCAAAACTATCAACGCCGGGTGACTCCCCTTGGTTCCAGGCGGGCCCTGGGGCCCCGGCCCGGAGCCCCGGGCCTCCCGGCCGCGCCCGGGAGGTGTACGGGCCGGGAGCGCCGCGGCCCGGACGGCTCACAGGTGGCGAAGGCGGCGATCTGCCCTGCCGAACAGCTCACGCCCGCTCCCTTCCCGGTACGTACTCCACGATGTGTCCGCACGTCGCGTGAGGTGCAGGTCCGCATCATGAAAAGCCGGTGAGGCGGCGGGCAGCGGGGTGAGATCCTGCCGTACATGCTGGGGATAACGGATCTGTCCACGTATCTGGTGGGGCTCGCGCTGATCATTCTGCTGCCGGGTCCGAATTCGCTGTACGTCGTTTCGGTGGCGGCCCGGCGCGGGCCGCGGGTGGCCTACCGGGCGGCGGCCGGTGTGCTGTGCGGTGACACGGTGCTGATGACGCTGTCGGCCGGCGGGGTGGCCTCGCTGCTGCAGACCAGCCCGGTGCTGTTCGGCGTCGTGAAGTTCGCCGGCGCGGGCTATCTGACGTGGCTGGCGGTCGGGATGCTGCGCGGCGCCTGGGCGCTGTGGCACGGCCGGGAGGCGCAGAAGGCCGAGCGGCAGGGCGGGGCGGCCGCGGCGCCGAAGGAGACGGTGGAACGGCCGTACCGCAGAGCGCTGGTGGTCAGCCTGCTCAACCCGAAGGCGATTTTGTTCTTCATCTCCTTCTTCGTGCAGTTCGTCGACCCGGCGTATGCGCACCCGGTGCTGTCGTTCCTGGCGCTGGGCGCCTGGGCGCAGCTGTTCAGCTTCACCTACCTGTCGGTCCTGATCTTCAGCGGGACGTTCCTGGCGGCGACCTTCCGCCGCCGTAAGCGGCTGACGGCCGGGCTGTCCGCGGGCGCGGGCGCCGCGTTCCTCGGCTTCGCCGCGAAGCTGTCGCTGGCCGGCGCGAGCTGACCCGCCGCCGGGCGGGCCCGACACGGGGCGGGCGGGCCCGGCGCCGGCCCGCGGGGACGGCGCCGGGCCGCGGGGACGGATACGGGCCGCGGGGACGGATACGGGCCGCGGGGACGGATACGGGCGGGTGGCGGTCCTTCGGGACGGCCACCCGCCCGTGCCACATCCACTGGGTGAACCCTGGAGGCCACACGCCCCCTATGCCCTTATTGTCGGGTTCCAGGAGGTGCGTCCATGCCCGTGCACGACGTGAATGTCGCCGTCATCTACTACTCGTCGACCGGCACCGTCGCCCAGCTCGCCCAGTGGATCGCGGACGCCGCCGAGCACGCCGGGGCCGATGTGCGACTGCGCCGTACCGCGGAACTCGCCCCGCAGGCCGCGATCGACGCCAACCCGGCCTGGGCGGCGAACGCGGCGGCCACCGCCGACGTCCTGGAGGCCACCCACGAGGACATGCTCTGGGCGGACGCGGTGATCTTCGGGACCCCCACCCGCTTCGGCAATGTGACCTCCCAGCTCAAGCAGTACCTCGACACCCTGGGCGGCCTCTGGCAGCAGGGCAGACTGGCCGACAAGGTCTACAGCGGCTTCACCGCGAGCGCCACCCGGCACGGCGGCCAGGAGTCCACCCTGCTCGCGCTCTACCACTCCGTCCATCACTTCGGCGGCATCCTCGTGACACCGGGCTACACCGACCCGGCGAAGTTCACCGACGGCAACCCCTACGGCACCTCTCACGTCGGCGGCCCGGACACCCCGCCCGACGACGATGCGCACACCGCCGCCCGCATTCAGGCGGAGCGCGTCGTGAAATTCACGAAGGCCGTCAAACACGGCCTTTCACCGGCGAGTTGACGGGTAGTGGCGACAGATGACCCTGCACAAAGGCACCTCGGCAACCGACCCCAAGCCCACCAGGCACCCGGTCAACCCCTTCTACGGCGAGGCCGACCCGGTCGCCGGCATGGAGACCGCGCCACCGCGGCACACCCTGCCCGACGGGCCGGTCTCCCCGCACACCGCGTACCAGTTCGTGCACGACGAGCTGATGCTGGACGGCAACTCCCGGCTGAATCTGGCGACGTTCGTCACGACCTGGATGGAACCGCAGGCCGGCGTCCTGATGGCGGAGTGCCGGGACAAGAACATGATCGACAAGGACGAGTACCCGCGCACCGCCGAGCTGGAGAAGCGGTGCGTGTCGATGCTCGCCCATCTGTGGCACGCCCCGTCGGCCGCCATGGGCTGCTCCACCACCGGGTCGAGCGAGGCCTGCATGCTCGCCGGGATGGCCCTCAAACGGCGCTGGATGCAGCGCAACAAGGACCGGTATCCGGGCGAGGCCCGGCCCAACCTCGTGATGGGCGCCAACGTCCAGGTCTGCTGGGAGAAGTTCTGCAACTTCTGGGAGGTCGAGGCCCGCATGGTCCCGATGGAGGGCGACCGCTTCCATCTGGACGCGGCCTCCGCAGCCGAGCTGTGCGACGAGAACACCATCGGCGTGGTGGCGATCCTCGGCTCGACCTTCGACGGGTCCTACGAACCGGTGTCCGAGATCTGCGCGGCGCTCGACGAGATCCAGCAGCACCAGGGCTGGGACATCCCGGTCCATGTGGACGGGGCCTCCGGCGCCATGATCGCCCCGTTCCTCGACCCGGAACTGGTCTGGGACTTCCGGCTGCCGCGGGTCGCCTCCATCAACACCTCGGGGCACAAGTACGGCCTGGTCTACCCGGGCGTCGGCTGGGCGCTGTGGCGCGATACCCAGGCGCTGCCCGAGGAGCTGGTCTTCCGCGTCAACTACCTGGGCGGCGACATGCCAACCTTCGCGCTCAACTTCTCCCGGCCCGGCGCCCAGGTCGCCGCGCAGTACTACACCTTTCTGCGGCTCGGCCGGGACGGCTTCCGCGCCGTACAGCAGGCGACCCGCGACGTGGCCCGCTCCATGGCCGACCGGATCGGCGCGCTCGGCGACTTCAGAATGCTGACCCGGGGCGACGAGCTGCCGGTCTTCGCCTTCACCACCCACGACGACATCACCGCCTTCGACGTCTTCGACGTGTCCCGGCGGATGAAGGAGCGCGGCTGGCTGATCCCCGCCTACACCTTCCCCCCGAAACGCGAGGACCTGTCCGTCCTGCGGGTGGTCTGCCGCAACGGCTTCTCCATGGACCTCGCCGATCTGTTCCTCGCGGACCTGGAAGAACTGCTGCCCGAACTCCGCCAACAGCCGGGCCCGCTGGAGCGCCCGGCGAACGTGGCGACGGCGTTCCACCACTAGGCGGACCGTCGGACTCCCGTCGTCCGCCCGGCGGGCGGGCCCCGCGGCGCCTGCGGCCCCCCGGCGAGGCCGCTGCACCCGCACGGCGGCATCCGCCTGTTGCTCGGGCCGGTCCCTGCCGTGCCCCGTACCCGTACGGCCTCCGTCAGGGCCGCCGGCCGTGCGCCCCCGCCCCGTCGTCCGCCGGCCCCGTGTCCTTCGTCGCGTACGGGTTCTCCTGCCCCTCGGCGAGTACGCCGACGAACGGCTCCCCCTCGCCGGCGAAGACATACGCCCCGCCCTCGATCCGCTCGATCAGCCCGCGTGTCCATGCGGCGCCGCTGTCCGCGGAGTGCACCCACATATTCATGATCTCGCCGATATGGCCGAGCTGTCCGGGACCCTGGGCGGGCGTGTAGTACTCGGTGACCGTGCTCCGCCACTCCTCCAGCGCACGCACCCGCTCCTTGAGCAGCGCCACCGCCTCGGCCCGCGGCAGATCGACGACGAAGCCGATGGCCGCGCTGAGCACGTCGGCCTTCTGGTCGTGCCGGGCGAGCGCCGCACGCAGCAGTGCGAAGTACTCCGCCTCGCCCGCCGCGGTCAGCTCGTACTCGGTACGCGGCGGACCGCCGGCGGTGCTGGGCGCGATGTCATGGGCGTGCAGCAGCCCTTGCCTGGCCATCTGCTTGAGCGCGTGGTAGATCGAGCCCGGCTTGGCGTTGGACCACTCGTGGGCGCCCCAGTACTCCAGGTCGTTGCGCACCTGATAGCCGTGCGCCCGGCCGTGCTGGCGCACGGCGCCCAGTACCAACAGCCGGATCGCCGACATCGTCTCCTCCATCCCGCACGCCCGCACGCGCCCTTGCCGTCAGCCTAGGGCGCGCCGGCCGGCCCGTGCTCACCCCTGCTGCGCCTTGCGCTCCTCATCCACCAGCGCAAAGGCCGTCCTGCCGTCCAGGGACTCGCGCAGGATGTCGGCGTGCCCGGCGTGCCGGGCGGTCTCCTCGATCAGGTGCAGCACCAGCCAGCGCATCGACTGCCGGGCCTGCGGCGGGAACCAGGGCGCGACGGGCAGCGGGAAGGTGTCGTCCAGGCTCGGTACGGCGCGGATGAACTCCTCCGTCCGCCGCGCGACCTTGTCCCAGAACGCCAGCACCTCCGCCAGGCTCTCGCCGTCCGCGAGCCGGAAGCTCAGGTGCCAGGTCTCCGTGGTCCGCTCGATGGAGTGCGGCAGTTGCTGCGCGGTCTCGACCCAGGTCTGCTCGGTCTCCGCGACATGCTTGACCAGTCCGGACAGCGACAGTTCACTGACGCTCGGCCGCCGGGCCGCCTGGGCATCGGTCAGCCCCAGGACCGCCCGGCGCAACCCGCCGCGCTGCGCCTCCAGGAAAGCCAGCAGCGCGCCGGCCTCGTCGCCGTGGGCCTCGGCAAGAACGTGTGTGGGCATGAGATCCGCCTTTCATGACATTCCCCGCGGCCGGCTTTTCGCCGTCCGCCTTTCGACGTCACTCAAGGTAGGAGCAATGGCGGTCAGCTTCTGTCCGCTACCCGCGGCGGACCGTCCCCGATTTCCCTCGCGCCGCGATTTCCCGGGCGCCCGGATTCCCGCGCGCCGCGATTTCCCGCGCGCCCCGATTCCTTCGCTGCTCAGAACGGGAACTGCGACCGCCCGTGCTGGATGGAGATCCACTTGGTCGTGGTGAAGGCCTCCACCATCGCGTCGCCGTTCAGCCGCCCCACCCCGGAGCTCTTCGCGCCGCCGAAGGGCACGATCGGCTCGTCGTGCACCGTGGCGTCGTTGACGTGGAACATCCCCGTCTCGATGCGCTTGGCGAAGCGCACCCCGCGCTCGATGTCGGCGGTGTGCACGGCGCCGCTGAGCCCGTACGGCGTCGTGTTGGTGAGCCGCACCGCCTCCTCGTCACCGTCAAAGGGAACCAGCACCACAACGGGACCGAAGATCTCCTGCTGGTGCAGCGGGGAGTCCTCCGGCAGCCCGCTGAGCACGCTCGGCGCCACCAGCGTGCCCCGGGTCTCGCCGTGGAGCAGCGCCGAGGCACCGTCGGCGACCGCGCGGTCCACCAGCGAGGTGATCACCTCGGCCTGGCCCTCATTGATCAGCGGGCCGATATGGGTCTGCGGGTCGGTGGGGTCGCCCACCTTCAGGGCCGCGACCCTGGCGACGAACTTCTCGGTGAACTCCCGCTCCACGGCGCGGTCCACGAGCACGCGGTTGGCGGCCATACAGACCTGGCCCTGGTGGACGAAGCGGCTGAAGACGGCCGCGTCCACCGCATAGTCGACGTCCGCGTCGTCGAGGACGACCAGTGCGCTGTTGCCGCCCAGTTCCAGCACCGAGTGCTTGAAGTTGGCGGCGGCGACCGTCGCGACGTGCCGGCCGACCTTCTCGGAGCCGGTGAAGGAGATGGTCTTGGGCACCGGGTGCTCGATGAGCGCATCGCCGATCTCGGCGATATCGGTGACCACGACGTTGAGCACCCCCGCCGGCAGCCCGGCCTCCTCGAAGATCTTGGCGACCAGGCCGCCGCCGCACACCGGGGTGTTCTGGTGCGGTTTGAGAACGACGGCGTTGCCGAGGGCGAGGGCCGGCGCGACGGACTTCAGCGACAGCAGGAGGGGGAAGTTGAAGGGGCTGATAACGCCGACCACACCGACCGGCAGCCGGTAGAGGCGGTTCTCCTTGCCGTCGATGGGCGAGGCCAGAATGCGGCCCTCGGCGCGCAGCGCCAGCTGGATCGCCTCGCGCAGGAACTCCCTGGCGAGATGCAGCTCGAAGCCCGCCTTGACGAGCGTGCCGCCGACCTCCGCGGTGATCGTCTCGGCCAGTTCCGCCTCGCGGTCGTCGATGATCCGCAGCGCGCGCTCGAAGACGATCCGCCGGGTGTACGGATTGGTGGCACCCCACCCCCGCTGTGCGCGCTCCGCGGCGCGGTAGGCCTGGTCGATCTCCTCGACCGTGGCGACGGGTATGGAGGCCAGCTTCTCCCCGTTATAAGGATTGAAGTCGACGATGTCCCATGAGCCGCTGCCGGACCGCCACTCGCCGTCGATGAACTGATACGCCAACTCGTCGAAGTAGGACATGCCATCCCGATCTGGAGAACAGGGCGCTCAGGGCGCCGCATTGGGGGGTGCTGACTCCTGATGGTGCGCCATCCTACCGATGCGTCACATCAGTTGGAGTAGACCACGCAACAGGTCCCTGCTCTCGGCCGGATTCGGTCCCTCTTCCTGGAGGCGGTCCATCACCCGCGCGTATTGCGCGACCTCTTCGGGCTTGTCCACATAGAGGGCGCTCGTCAGCTGCTCCAGATAGACGACGTCCGGCAGACCCGACTCCTGGAAGCCGAGCATCGTGAAGGCTCCGCTCTCGCCCGCATGCCCTCCCAGACTGAAGGGCATCACCTGAAGCCGCACGTTCGGTCTCTCGGACACCTCGATCAGATGCTTCAACTGCTCGCGCATGACGGACCGTTCGCCGTAGGGGCGACGCAGCGCGGCTTCGTCCAGCACACAGTGGAACTGCGCCGACCGCTCGGTCACCAGCAGCTTCTGGCGCTCCATGCGCAGCGCGACACGGCGCTCTATCTCGGCGGGCCCGGCGTCCGGCATCCCGCGTCTGACGACGGCCTGCGCATAGCTCTCGGTCTGCAACAGCCCGTGCACGAACTGGACTTCGTAGACCCGGAGAAGGGAAGTGGCTCCTTCCAGTCCCACATACGTCTGGAACCAGCCGGGCAGCACATCGGTGTAGCTGTGCCACCACCCGGCCACATTCGCCTCACGCGCCAGGGACAGCAGTGCCTCGCGCTCCTGCGCGTCACCGACCCCGTACAGCGTGAGCAGGTCCTCCACGTCCCGTGCCTTGAAGCTCACGCGGCCCAACTCCATGCGGCTGATCTTTGATTCGGACGCACGGATCGAGTAGCCGGCCGCCTCACGGGTTATCCCACGCGATTCACGCAGCCGACGGAGCTGCGACCCGAGCAGGATCCGCCGCACCACCGACCCGCTCGACTCACTTGCGGACACCTCTCAGACCCTCCTGTGACCCCAGCCCGTCCAACAGTGGGCCGCAGTCTGCCACGTTCGGGCTTCGTTGAGTGCTCATCCGGTTACTGAGGTGTGAGGCCCCCGCAAGCCCTCCACACGAAGCGGCAGGAAGAATTCAGAAGGAATCGGTCCATGCCGGGGCAATCACGGCACGTGCACGTGCATCTGCCCTTGCATCTGTCCTCCGCATTGGGAACCATAGGCGTCGCACGCATGCACGCTCGTGAAAGATCCGCCAGATCCGGCTGACCGGCCAGGGTCATGACGTCCGCGAACGCCAGGAGTGCCTCGCATGGGGACCAAGGTTTTGACCATGCTCGAGCCGTTATGGCAGGGCTT
Organism: Streptomyces sp. NPDC054765; assembly: GCF_053612065.1. NCBI lineage: Bacteria > Bacillati > Actinomycetota > Actinomycetes > Kitasatosporales > Streptomycetaceae > Streptomyces > Streptomyces sp. NPDC054765. Next base: position 12,739 of record NZ_JBSHBP010000070.1, read on the forward strand.
CCCTCCCGTCGACCCCCTGGCTGTCTCCGGATCCGCGTCGCGCACTCTCCCGGCACGCTATGAATCGGTGCGCTCCGCACGTGCGTTCACCCGCGAGACCCTGCAGGGCTGGGACCTGGACGATCTCTTCGACTCGGTCGCCCTGGTGGTCTCCGAACTCGTCACCAACGCCCTGCGGCACGCGATCCTCGCCGCCCCGGAGCACGGCGACGCCACCCCGCCCGCCCGGCTGCATCTGATGCGCTGGTCCTCCCGGCTGATCTGCGCCGTACGGGACCCGAGCGATGATTCACCGGTCGCCGGCGAGGCGGATTCCGCCGCGGAGTCGGGTCGTGGGCTGTATCTCGTGGATTCCTTCAGCGACAGCTGGGGCTGGCATCCGCTGGCCGGTGCCACACACGGCAAGATCGTGTGGGCGCTCTTCCGGCTGCCGTAGCCGTTCCTTCACACCGGGCGCACCGTCCCCGACGGGCGCCCGGTCGGCATGCCCGGACACCGGCACCGCCTACGGGCCGGACCTTCCCCACGACGCCCGGACATCCACGGTCCCCACGGGCACCCAGGGCGCCCCCGCCCACGGACACCCACGGGCCTCACGGACACCCACGAGCCTCACGGGCGCCCACGGACCCCCATGCACCACCCATGCACCACCCATGCACACTCAATCCGGCACGAGATGGTCGAACTCCCCGTCCTTGATGCCGAGCAGCATCGCCCGGACCTCGGCCGGCGTGTAGATGAGCGCGGGACCGTCCGGGAAGCGGGAGTTGCGTACCGCGATATCACCCCCGGGCAGCTTGGCGAACTCCACACAGGAGCCCTGGGAGTTGCTGTGCCTGCTCTTCTGCCATGCCACATCACGGAGATCTGTGGCGGCCATGCCGTTGTATGCGTGGAGCACAGGGGTCTCCCGGTGATAAATGGTGTCAACTGCCCGGGAGCATAGCTGCGTTCTCATGCGGATGCATGCGCAGATGCACGTGCACGACTGCCGGTGCCGATGCGGTCACAGCTCGTCGCGCACCTTTCCCGGACGCCCTCCAGAATCGGCCGCCGACCGCCGGCCGGCGGCCATGATGCGGTGCGCCTGCACCTGGTACGGGTCGCCGGGGTCGAAACCCTCAGGGACGAGGAAGAGACGCGCGCCGCGCCCTTCGGGTTCCAGGGTCCGGGTGATCGCCCGGTCGGCGAGGTTGCCCTGCCCCGCGCGCCGGAACCGCTCATGGTTCACACCGCCCACACACGTAGGAGATCCCCTACGCGTCACGCACAGGAGATCCCCTACGCGTCACACGTAGGGGATCTCCTACCCGCCACGGGGCGGCGCCCTCCTCCAGGCCCTTGCGAAGCAGTGGGCACCCCTGTCGAGAGGCGGCCGTCACGGACCAGGCGGTTCCTTTCCCTCGCGTGTACGGGATGCCACGGTCACTTCGCGCACGGAGCGCCGGCCCTCACTTCTTGCACAGGGCGGTGTCGAGGAGAGCCCGGACATCGGGGGAGCCCTGCTTGGTGGGCGGTCCCTCCGGGCTTGGCCGCGAAGTAGCCCTGGGGGTGAGCTTCCCGGATGCCCTCGTCACCCACGCCGGGGAAGTAGGTATGGCGCAGCCCGATGCGGTCGATGACCCGCTTGGTGATCTGCTCGGACAGTGGGCGGCCGGTGACCTTCTCGACGAGCAGGCCGGCCAGGAGGTAGTTGGTGTTGCTGTACGACCAGCTGGACCCGGGAGCGAACAGCGCCTTGTGCGCCAGCGCCGCGTCGAGCAGGGTGCGGGGCTGGTCGTAGGTGTGGCGGTCCTTGCCGGTGAGGTCGCCGATGAAGTCGCCGTAATCGGGCAGTCCGCTGGTGTGCTGCAGCAGCTGACGTACCGTGATGCGGCGTCCGTCGATGCCCTGGCCCCGCACCAGGTTCGGCAGGTACCGCTCGATGGGGGCGTCGAGAGCGATCTTGCCTTCGCCGACCAGCTGCAGGACGACCGTGGCGGTGAACGTCTTGGTGTTGCTCCCCGCCCGCACCTGCCCGTCGACCGGCACCTTCGCGCCGGTCTTCACGTCTGCGACGCCGGCCGTGTAGTGGTGGGTGCGCCCGTCACGGTCGACGGTGGAGGCCAGGGCGGCGGGGAACTTGTCGTCGTGCACCAGGCGGTCCAGACCTTGCTGAACGGCATCACCGGAGCCACGGGCCTGCGCCGAACACGCGGGCAGTGTGCCGCCCACGGCCAGGGCCACCACCACCGCCGCCACCCCGATCCCCCGTCGCCGCCCGGACGGCGACGAAGCGCGACCACGCCGCAGCTGGACACGGCCTGCGTTACGAAACAGGGTCGAGGAGCTGGTCGAAGGCCGGCGGCAGGCCCTTCCAGGCCGGTGGGCCGCCCGCGTACTCGGCGTCGGTGAGCAGACAGGACTCCAGCAGGCACAGGAGCCCCTCACGGTCCAGGCCCGGCGAGGTGAAGACCAGATGCTGGGCGCGGTCACCGTGCTCGGGGTGCCAGTCCAGCGCGGCGGCGGCCCGGCGCATCGGCGGCACCATCTCCCAGGCGGCGTCCGGCAGCGAGGCCAGCCACGGCCCGGCGTTCTCCACGCACAGCGCCCCGCCGGCCGCGTCCCACGACAGCAGGGTGTCCGGGCGGTCGGCCAGCCAGAACCGGCCCCGGCTGCGCGCGGCCGCACAGGTCAGGTCCTCCAGCGCACGGTAGAGCCGCTCGGGGTGGAAGGGCCGGGTCCGGTGCCATACGAGCGTGCCGACCCCCTCCGCGTCGGCCTCCTGCGGCAGCAGCGCACAGGCCGGATGCTGACGCGCCGCGGCCGCCGCCACATCGAAGCCGGCCGTCGCCGCGGCGGCCAACTCCCCGGATTCCACCGGCACCTGGAGTGCCGTCGGATGCAGCTGGCCGAGCAGCGCGAGGTCGGCCGGCTCCGCCGTCTCCTCCCCCGCGGCGATCGCCAGCACCGGCGCGTACTCCAGCTGCCGCGCCCAGGTGTCGGCGACGGTGCGCTGGTCGGAGGCCGCGGCGGCGAGACCGGCCTTCGCGAGGTCGTCACCGCAGCCGAGGTAGGGCAGCAGCAGCGCCGGGTCGACGGCGGTGATCACCCCCGTCAGCGCGAGGTTCGCGCTCCCGCACGCGGTGACCACCTCGGCCATCGCCTTGGGCTCGACCGAGTCCCACAGTTCGACGACCGCCAGCCGGCAGGTGCGCCCGGCGGCCAGCCGCTCCAGCTCGGGCACCAGGTCCTCGCGCAGCGCACAGCAGGCGCAGTCGTTGACCAGCGGCGCCGAACCGGTGTCGAGAATGCCGCCCGCGTCGCGGACCGTGCGCCGCACGGTGCCTTCGGCGGCGGAGGCGAGGTCGTGGTGGAGGGCGACGCTGCCGGGGACGGACCGCAGCAGCCGCTCGACGGCGGCCTGCCGCGCCTCCGCGTGCAGGCCGCCCACCAGCACGACGTCGAGCCGTTCCATCAGCGGGCCTCCCGCTTGCCGTAGCGGCGCTCGCACCGCTGGACGCGGCCGGCCGGGTCCAGCACCCGGGCGGTGCCCGTGGAGAAGGGGTGGCTCGCCGAGGAGATCTCGACGTCGATGACGGGATAGGTGTCGATGACGGGATAGGTGTGGCCGTCCTCCCACTCGACCGTCTTCTCCCTGGTGGCGGTCATCGGGGTCTCCCCTGGTCGAGCGGAGCCGAGAGCTCGGGGAAGGGTCGGGAAGGCGAAGTCGGCGGCCCGGTCGCGGAAGACGACCGGCCCGTATGCGGGGTGGATCGCGGACTGCACGGTGCTCAGCGCTCCTCTCGGAACGCGACGTGACGGCCGGCCACCGGGTCGTACTTGCGCAGTTCCAGGCGGTCGGGGTCATTACGGCGGTTCTTGCGGGTGACGTAGGTGTAGCCGGTGCCGGCGGTGGACCGGAGTTTGACGACCGGGCGTAGTTCGTTGCGGGCCATGTGGTTAGTATACGGAAATGGTTTCCATTTTCAATAGGCTCTCCTCAGGGCCTCCGACCGGAAGGACCGCACCGTGTCCGCCCACTGCCAGCTGACCGGCCGCACGCCGGGCTTCGGCAACTCCGTCTCCCACTCCCACCGCCGCACCTCGCGCCGCTTCGACCCCAACGTCCAGCGCAAGCGCTACTGGCTGCCGGGCGAGGGCCGGCACGTCCGGCTCACGCTGAGCGCCAAGGGCATCAAGACCGTGGACACGATCGGGATCGAGGCGGTCGTCGCCCGCATCCGCGCACGAGGGGAGAAGGTCTGATGGCCAAACTGAGCAAGATCGTCAAGAACGAGAAGCGCCGCGCGACCGTCGCCCGCTACGCGGCCCGGCGCGCCGTCCTCAAGGCCGTCCTCCGCAGCCCGCACACCCCGCAGGAGGAGCGCACCGCCGCCCGGCGCGAGCTCTCCCGCCAGCCGCGGGACGCCAGTGCCACCCGGGTACGCAACCGCGACAGCATCGACGGGCGCCCGCGCGGCCACTTCCGCGCCTTCGGACTGTCCCGCGTACGGCTGCGCGAGCAGGCCCACGCGGGCTATCTGCCCGGCGTCCGCAAGTCGAGCTGGTAGCCGCGCCGGCGGCCATCCGGTCCGGGGGGCGCCCCCTGGACCGGACGGCCGGTTCGTTGGGGTAATACTGGACAGAACGTCCGCTGCCCCTCCCGATGAAAGCGAGCGCGCCCATGCTCCGCAACGCCTTCGAGCCCTGGCATCTGATCCTGGTCATCGCGGTCCTCGTGCTGCTCTTCGGCTCGAAGAAGCTGCCCGACATGGCACGCGGCCTGGGCCGCTCGATGCGCATCCTCAAGTCCGAGGCAAAGGCCCTCAAGGACGACGGGCCGGACCCGACGCCCCGCCCGGAGTCCGCCGCCCACCAGTGACAGCGGGCCGTCGCGCCCTCAGTGGTCGCCGCCCTCGTCGATCAGCCGCCGCACCTCGCGGTCGATCAGCCCCAGCCGGGCCTCGGCGACCAGCGGCACCGAGCGGCGCTGCCGCCGCGCCTCGGCGAGATCGATCTCGACGGTGACCAGCGCGGGCTCCCACTTGGGCGCCTGCGCCACCACCGCACCGCGCGGGTCCACCACCCGCGAACCGCCCCAGAACGTCGCGCCGTGCTCATTGCCCACCCGGTTGACGAAGACCACCCAGCACTGGAGCATCCGCGCCGTATAGGACAGCAGTGTGTCCCAGTACAGGCCGGTGTCCATCGCCTCCGGATCCAGGCTCGCCGCGCTGTTGGTCGGGATGAACAGCACCTCGGCGCCATCCTGCACCGCCAGCCACGGCAGTGTCGGCTGCCAGGCGTCGTTGCACACCAGCGTCGCGCCCCGGCCCCCGCCCCTGGCCCGCTTCAGCTCGTACGCACGCAGTGACTGCCCCGGGCTGACGTGCTTGCGCTCCTCCCACGCCAGGTAGTTGGGGAGATACAGCTTGCGGTGCGCATGCACCAGCTCACCGGCCGAGTAGTGCGCCGCGGTGTTGTACGCCCGCAGACTGGTGTGCTCATGGAAGCCGACCAGCACATCGGGGCCGAGGGCGCTGAGCTCCAGCAGCCGGGAATCGCTCGCCGCAAGGGACTCATCGCGCTTGAGCGCACCCAAGTGGTAACCGTGCAGGCTCAGTTCGGGAAAGACGACGAGATCCGCGCCCTGCGCCGCCGCCTGCTCGATCTGCTCACGGGCGACATCGAGGTTCTCCGCCACCTCGCCCAGCACACAGTCCGTCTGCGCCAGCGCAATGAGCATGTCCCCACCTCATCGAGCCATCACCTTTGCGGCTTTCACCCCAATTTTGCCAGAGGCCGCGGAGAGCGGCACGGCCCGACGGCCGGCTCCACCGCGCGGACCGGGCCGAGCGGCCCGCCGGACCCGCCCGTCCGGCCGCCGAGTTCCCGGATGCCCCGCAGGGCGCCCGGCCCGCCAGGAACGGCCCGCGCGCTCATCTGCGCCGCGTACGGGCCCTGCGCAGCAGCATCGCCCCGCCCGTCAGCAGCCCGCCGCCCACGCCGGCCAGTACACCCAGCTCGCCGGGCCCGGTGGCCGCCAGCAGCCCGGAGCCCGCGAAGGCCCCGGCCCGCGCCGCCGCTCCCGCCCGCGCCCCGTGCGCGGACCGCGGTGCGGGAACCGCCCCGGGACCGTCCGGGGACGTCCGTGCATGCGCCGCCCCGGCCGGGTGCTCCACGGGTGTCCCGGCCCGGTGGGGCGCTGCCGGCTCCGGGGCTGCACGGCGCCGCACCGGCTCGGCGACCGGCCGGCGCGCCACCGGAGGCGGCAGGGCGTCCGATGTCCGCCGGGCCGCCGCCACGGGTGCCGCTCCGTTCCCGCACGAGGCGCCCATGGCCGGGTTGAGCGCACCGACCCCGCTCACCGAGTTGCCACACGCGGTGACCGGGGCGTCCACGGTCACCTGGATGCTGTTCCCGGACAGCACCCCGGGGGAGTTCGCCGCCCTCCCCCCGGCGCCGGCATCCGCGTACGCCGCGCCGCCGCCCGCGCCGAGCACACCCGACGCCGCCGCCACAAACACACACGTCTTCAGGCTCTGTCGCATCTCTCGTCCCTCCTGTGCAGTCCTTGCGTACGGGACGCCGCCCGCCCCCCGTGCCGCTCGCACGACCGGGCGGCCGGCAGCGCATACGCGGCGCCGGCCGCCCGGAGACACAAGCGGTGGAACGGCCGAGGCCGTGGAGCGTCAGCGGTTGCCGACACCGTTGCCGGAGAGCACCGGGATGCCGCTGAGGTGGTGCGACAGCGCCTCGTCGCCCTTGGCCTGCGTCGAGTTCCTGGCGCACTGCTGGTTCTGCGGCGACGACAGAAGGTTGATGTCCTGCGACTGAATCCAGCCGAAGCCCTGGAGGTCCGCCTTGCCCAGGCCGACGCACATGTCGTTCAGCGAGCCCTGGACGAGCCCGAGCTGGGTGCTCAGATTGCCGCGCGTGGTGGAGTTGCCGTAGACCGACGCCGCCCCGTTTCCGTTGGCCGTGCTGGTGCCCCTGTGGTCACCGATCGCCATGGCGTCCGGAGTGGCCGCAGCGGAAATACCGATCAGCGACGCCGCCACAGCCGCGCCCGCCATCATCTTCTTCATCACGCAAACCCTTCAGGAGAAGAAACTCCCGACACGGGAGCCCTGTTTGAACAACCCGCCATAGAGGCTTGAGTTCTGCACCATCACCCGAATAGCTGGCACCAGATCTCCCGCACCGGCATCATCTGCCGTTGCCGACGATTCCCTCACCCGATGCGCGCACCGAAAATGCGATTTGTCGTGCCCGGAGCGTCAATTCGCCTCGTACCACACAGGGCCTGCGATGCCGATGAACGGATTCGCAGGCCCTGCTCTCGTTACGGACGGCATGCCGATGCCCTCGCAGCCCCATCAAACTCGCAAGGGCATCGGCATGCTTCCCTCCACACATCATTCCCAACGATCCGGTGCACCGGAATTCAGTCACGAGCGAATAACTCTTCCGCTCCGGCGCCGGAGCGCAGAAACCCGGGCCGCCCGGAAGAAGGAGGACCGGGCGGCCCGGGTGCTCTTCAGCCGGTCAGCGGTTGCCGGCGCCGTTGCCGGAGAGAACCGGGATGTTGTCCAGGATGTGCGACAGCGGCTCGTCGCCCTTGGCCTGGGTGGAATTCTCGGTGCACTGCTGGTTCTGCGGCGACGACAGGATGTTGAGGTCCTGCAGCAGAAGACCGCCTCCGCCCTGGAGGTTCAGCTTGCCCATGGCCAGGCAGGGCTTGTTGAACGAGCCCTGGATCAGGCCGATCTGCGGGCTCATGTAGCCGTATGTGGTGGAGTTTCCGAAAAACTGCTGCGCGCCGTTGCCGTTGACGGAAGACGTTCCGTGCTGGTTACCGATCGCCATCGCCTGGGGGGCGGCAGCGGCGGCCACGCCGACAATGGACGCAGCCGCGGCTGCGGTGGCCAAAGCCTTCTTGATCATTTTGATCCTTCGTGTTTCGGGATGCCCTTGGGCCGGGCATGCTGCCCAACTCACAAGGATGCTTTTGGTTGTTCTCATTCACTCGAATGATCCGGCCCCCGGATCCACTTTTGCGGACCGGAATCGCGGCCGGAACCCGGCCCCCGGAGCCGGCCTGCGCCGGGGTGCGGTGGAGCTTCGGGCGACTCACCCCGGCGGTCGAATACCGCGAAATACCGATTCCGCGTCAAACTCACCGGGGCGGGCCAGGGACAGTGAATTCCGCAGCTGCGTCGCCGCGCCCGGACCGGACAGCTCCGACATCCGCCCAGCGGCGGCCAACGCCGCGCGCCCAACGCTTACTTGAGCGGAAGACCACCGAGCAGCGGGGTCTTCTTGGCCGCCCCGGTGACGCCACGGAGCAGCTTCTTCGCGTTGGTCGACCTGACCTTGCCCTCCGCGGTCTTGACCGTTTTGACCAGTGGCGTGAGCTGGTGGCCGTCCAGCTGCTCGCTGCTCAGCGCGTCCGTCAGCCCGCCGTTCAGGCTCATGGTCGGGGCTCCGGGCTGGGCGGCGAATGCGGGTGCGGCGACCCCCAGCGCCATGACGGAACCGGCAACAACCGCAGCAGACTTTGCGTACTTCACTTCAACTGTCCCTTCTCGGGCTGTGCTTGACGGTCCGGCGACATCAGCGCCCCATGAGCAATCGCTTCACTGCCCGGATGACCGACTTCAGCGTGCCTAACGATTTCCTGCGTCAGGAGAAACCCTGAATTTTCGCTCTTCCCGTACCAGCCGCCCGAATATCACGGGCGTTATCCATCCGCCCGCACATAACGAATGGAAACCGACCCCGGTGCGCAGGGGGCCGCGCACCGGGGCCAGGTCACGTCGACACGGCTCGAATTCTTTCGAGTCAGTGGTTCAGGCAGTTGTTGCCGAAGGCCGGGTTCAGCAGAGCAACGATGTTGACGGTGTTACCGCAGAGGTTTACCGGGATGTGCACCGGGACCTGAATGGCGTTTCCGGAGAGCACACCGGGCGAGTTCTTGGCGCCACCCGCGGCACCTGCGTCGGCGAAGGCCGGCGCAGCCGAGCCCACCGCCATGATCGTTCCGGCAGTGATCGCTGCGACCTTTGCGTACTTCACTTTCAGCCCTTCCTTGCAGCGGGTCCGTGGCGCACACGACCGTCGTGTCGCACGGGCGTTGTTCCGCTCGCCCGTAACACCGCTGCCGATATTGGTAACGACTTCCCCTCGTGCACGAAACTCTTGCCGGGAGGTTTTCGGAGGAATCGCCCGAACGATGCAACACCGCTTCAGGAGATTGTCACCGCGCATACGACGCGGAAAAAACACCGGAGTTCGAACAGGCGAGGTACCCGCCGAATACGAATTCCTACCGAGAGGGGGAACGGGACATTCCGTCTCCACGGCTCGTAACGGGGTGCCACAGGCCCGGACCGCTGTGGAAGCGAGAGCCGGCGGTCCGGGCCTGCGGCCGGTGGCCGGCTCAGTGGTTGCCGACGCCGTTCCCGGACAGGACCGGGATGTCGCTGAGGATGTGCGACAGCGCCTCGTCGCCCTTGGCCTGCGTGGAGTTCTCCGTGCACTGCTGGTTCTGCGGCGAGGACAGCACGTTGATGTCCTGCATCGCATGCCAGACCCACAGCGCCTGGGCGTTCATCTTGCCCACGCCGATGCACGGCTTGTTCAGCGAGCCCTGGATGAGCTCCAGCTGCGGGCTCATCCTGCCCACGGTGGTGGAGTTGCCGAACGCGCTCTTGGCACCGTTGCCGTTGACCGTCGACGTGCCGTTGTGGTTACCGATCGCCATCGCCTGGGGGGCGACCGTTGCCGAGATGCCGACGACGGACGCGGCTACAGCCGTCGTGGCCAGGACCTTCTTGATCACGATTTACCCTTCTCGAAGCGGAGTGCCCGTATCCGGAGCGCACTGGTCAACTCGCTTCTGGGGGTGCGGTTTCGCCGTTTCACCCGAATGCCACGAAACCATAGATACATATCACTGCGTCCGGGCTGTGTTCGCCTTCCGGATGCCTTTTTTGGGCATTTCAAAGGCCGGTACGAAGAATTCGTACCGGCCTTTGCCGGGTTGCGTCCGACGACTGCCGACCCAGCCTCAAGTGCTAGACGCGGATCACGTGTTGAGGCAGGTGTTGCCGAACGCCGGGTTCAGCAGGGCGATGATGTTGACGGTGTTGCCGCACACATTGACCGGCACGTCGACCGGGTCCTGGATGAGGTTCCCGGAGAGGACACCCGGGGAGTTCTGGGCGACGCCCGCCGCACTGGCACCGCCATGGGCACTGGCCACACCGGCCCCGCCCACAACGGCAATTCCCGCGGCGGCGGACAGGACGGCGGCCTTCGAGACAAACTTCACGGTGAACCTCTTCACTGAGCAGCATTCAGGTATCTACACGCCGCTTAGAGCGACAAGCTGCTCAACTCATCAACCAGGGCAAAAGTAGCGGTTCAATCGGGTGAATGCGGGGATCGCCTGTCTGAAAAGGACCCCCTGCCACGCCGCGGCCGGTTCCTCATGGCGCCCGCCATCAATCCGCCCTCGCGCACGGCTGATTGCCGGTGGGGTCGCGTGCACGGGCGCCACGGGAGATGGCGGCGTATGCGCAGGGGCTGTCCAGGCGGCACCTCGCGGCTCTCCTCACGGCTGCACAGCGGTGTCAGCGGCAGCGGCTGTGACAGCGGTGTCAGCGGCTGTGACAGCGGCAGCGGAGTCCGGCGCCGCGTACGGCCGTTCCGGTCGAGGGGTGCGTCGCGCACCGGGCCGGTGTCCGGACACGAGTCGACTCGGCCGCCGAACTGGCCCTTGCCGTACGGCAGATCGAGGCGATGCCGGTGTGCGGCGGCCTGGCGGCGGGGCACGCGGGCTGCTGTCCTCCGGCGGGGCACGGTCGTCACACCGCGTGCTCGGACGGGGCGGTGCTGCCAGAGACACCGCGAGGGGAGGCCGGGCCTGCCGCGGTCTCGCCGGCCCGCGGCGGGGAGCGTGTCGTCGGCGCTGGTCAGGGCGAATGTCAGACCCTGGTGGAAGACTCGGGGGCATGAGATGGGCGGTGGTGGAGACGGGCGACGGGGGTGCTCGTCTCTGCCCGCTCGCCCCCGACGGCCGGCCCGCGGGACCGGTGCTGCAGGAGCCCTCGCTCGCCGAGGCCGTGCGCGCCCGTCCCGACGTCGAGCGGTGGGTGTGGCGGTCCACCGCCGAGATCTACCGGCAGCTGCCGGCGGCGGGGGTGCGGGTCGAGCGGTGCTACGACGTGGAGGCCGCGGAGGCGCTGCTGATCGGCCATGAGGAGGGGCAGTCGGGCCAGCCGCATTCGCTGGCCGCCGCCTGGGCGCGGCGGCACGGCCTGCCCGTCCCCCAGGACGCACCCGTCCGGACGGCTCAGACCCAGCCGTCGCTGTTCGAGCCGGGCCCGGTGCCGCTGCCGCCCGGCACGGACGAGCTGACGGCGCTGCTGGAGGTCTACGCCGGCCATGTGGCGCGCACGGCGAAGGCCGAACATCCCGACCGGATGCGGCTGCTGCTCGCCGCCGAGTCCGCGGGCATGCTCGTCGCCACGGAAATGGGGCGGGCCGGGTTGCCCTGGCGGGCGGATGTGCATCGCGAGCTGCTCGACGGGCTGCTGGGCGAGCGCTATCCGGGCGGCGGGGAGCCACGCCGGATGGCGGAGCTGGCCGATGAGGTGTCCCGGGCCTTCGGGACGGGCACACGGGTGCGCCCGGACCTGCCCCAGGACATCATCAAGGCCTTTGCCCGCGCCGGGATTTCCCTCACCTCGACCCGTCAAGGGGAGCTGCAGCAGATCGACCACCCGGCTGTGGCACCGCTGCTGGAGTACAAGAAGCTCTACCGCCTCCATACCGCCCATGGGTGGGCATGGCTCCAGCAGTGGGTGCACGATGGCCGGTTCCACCCCGAGTATCTGCCCGGTGGCACGGTCTCCGGCCGCTGGACCGCCAACGGCGGCGGTGCGCTGCAGATCCCGAAGGTGATCCGGCAGGCCGTGCGCGCCGACCCGGGATGGCGCCTGGTGGTCGCCGACGCCGACCAGATGGAACCCCGGGTGCTGGCGGCCGTCTCCCGCGACCGGGGTCTGATGGACGTGGCCGGCAGCGGCGAGGACCTGTACGCGGATCTGGCGGCCCGCGCCTTCGGCGGTGACCGCGCGCGGGCCAAACTCGCCCTGCTGGGCGCCATTTACGGCCAGACGTCCGGCGACGCCCTCAAGCACATGGCCGATCTGCGCCGCCGCTACCCCGCCGCGGTGGCGTATGTGGACGAGGCGGCGCGCGCGGGCGAGGAAGGCCGGCTGGTGCGCACCTGGATGGGCCGCACCTGCCCGCCCGCCTCCGTGGCACCGCCCGACGAGGCGGGCCTGCCGCAGGAGGAGACGTCCCCGGCCTACGGCACCAGCTCGGCCGCAGCCCGCGCCCGCGGCCGGTTCACCCGCAACTTCGTCGTCCAGGGCAGCGCCGCCGACTGGGCCCTGCTGGTGCTGGCCGCGCTGCGCCGCTCGCTGTCGGAGGGCGGGCTCCGTGCCGAGCTGGTCTTCTTCCAGCATGACGAGGTGATCGTGCACTGCCCCGCGCAGGAGGCGGCGACGGTGTCGGAAGCGATCACGGAAGCGGCCGGGGCGGCGGGGCGGATCGCTTTCGGGGAGACACCGGTCCGCTTCCCGTTCACCACCGCGGTGGTGGAGTGCTATGCGCAGGCGAAGTGAGCGGCGCGGCGGGCGCGGCGGGCGCGGCGGGGCCGGCGCGGCAGAGCCGGCGAGGCGGGCAGGTGAGGCGTGCCCGCGCGGCGGGGCCGGTGAGGCGGGGCCGCGCGGCGGGGCCGGTGAGGCGTGCGGGTGAGGCGTGCGGGTGAGGATCGTGAGCAGAAGCCGTGGTACGTCCGTCGTGCACGAGGAGCGCCCCGTATGAGTGTCCAGCCCGAGAGGAACGACCGGGCCGCGAGCCGGGTGCATCCCGAACTCGTCCCGGCATTCGCTGCGTTGCCGCAGTTCCCCGACCCGTACGAGGACATCGAGGCCACGCGCGCCGCGTTCCACGAGATGTCGGCCGCCTTCCCGGCCGACCGTACGGGCGTGTGCAGCGAGCGGTTCGGCATCCCGCGGGCGGACGGGAGCGAACTGGCGGTCGAGGTCTACCGCCCGGAGGGGGCCGCGGGCACCGCCCCGGGAACGGACGCGAACGGCGCCGCGGGCGCAGCGAGCCCGCTGCCCGCCGTACTGCACTTCCACGGTGGCGGGTTCGCCCTCGGCCGGTCGCTGCCGGGGCAGGACCGGGTGGCCATCGCGCTCTGCCGTGAGCTGCCCGCCGTCGTCGTCACGGTCGAGTACCGCCTCGCCCCGGAGCACCGCTATCCGGCCGGGGTGGAGGACTGCTATCTCGCCCTGGAATGGGCGGCGGGGCGGGCCGCCGGGCTGGGCATCGATCCCGGGCGGATCGCGGTGGCGGGCAAGTCCGCGGGCGGGGGGCTCGGCGCCGCGGTCGCCCTGATGGCCCGCGACCGCGGCGGGCCGGTGCTCGCCTACCAGTCGCTGTGTGTCCCGGATCTGGATGACCGGGTCGGGGCGGATGCGCCGGCGGAGACAGAGGCGGAGGGGGCTTCGGAGGGGGCTTCGGATGCGCGGGTGCTCGGTGGGCGCGGCGTCCAGGAGTCCTGGCTGTACTACCTTCCGGAGGGGATGACGACGGCGGAGGCGTATGCCGCGCCGGCCCGCGCCACCGAGCTGTCGGGGCTGCCGCCGACCCATGTTCTGGTCTGCGATCTCGATCCGATGCGCGACGCGGGGCTGGCCTACGCCCGGCGTCTGATGGACGCGGGGGTGCCGGTCACGGTCCGCAACGTGCCCGGTGCCTGGCACGGCTTCGAGCTGTTCGCGCCGGACACCCGGGTGGCGAAGGAGATGACGGCGCACTGGACGGGGCAGTTGAGGGCGGCGCTGTATCCGGCGTGTCCGGCGGTGGTGTGAGGCCGGGGCCCCGGCTCGTCCGGCCGGGCGTGCTGGGGGCGGGTCCGCGCCGCTGGGCCGCGCCGCTGGGCCGCGCCGGCGGGCGGCCGTTGCCCGGTGCGTGGCCTGACGGCGTCTGGGGAGCAGCGCGGGCCCCGGAAGATCCGGCGGGCGCGCCCTAAACTCCCCGAGGGGATGACCACGGGCGAACGGTGAGCGGCGAACCGGGAAGGGAGCCGGCAGGGATGAGTGGCGAGCGCGGGACGAGCGTGGGGGCCGGGATGGGTGCAGAGAACGGTACGCACGGCGTGGCCCCGGGCGCGGGCGGTGGCCGTGGCGGCGGTGATGGCGGTGGCGGTGGTGAGTTGGAGCGCATCAATCCACCGCATCTCGCGCCGCCGACCGGATTCAGCCATGCCGTGCGCGCCGCCCCGGGCACCATGGTCTTTCTGGCCGGGCAGACCGCTCTCGACGGGTCGGGCCGGATCGTCGGGGACGGCATCGTGGAGCAGTTCGAACGGGCGCTGACGAACCTCCTGGACGTCGCGGCGGCCTCCGGTGCCGGCCCGTCCGACCTCGTCAAGCTCACGGTCTTCGCCGTGGATGTCGCCGACTACCGCCGCCATGCCCGGGACCTCGGCGCGGTGTGGAAACGCCTGGTGGGCGGCGCCTACCCGGCGATGGCGGTGATCGGCGCCACCCGTCTGTGGGACGAGACGGCCCTGGTGGAGATCGAGGGCATCGCCGTCGTCCGATAGCGGTCGCCCGATAGCCGTCGTGCGATAGCCGTCGTGCGATAGCGGTCGCCCGATACCGGTCGTCCGATAGCCGTCGCGACGCCGGCGCCCCGCCACCTCGCCGGGCGCTGCCTGCGCCGTCGCCCACGCCGCCCGTGCCAGGGGCGCCCGCCCCGCCGGTCTCCCGGGGGTACGGGCGCCCCTGGCGCATCCGCGACGGTGATCGCGGCCGTCAGCTCCGGCGGCCTGCCGTCCCCACCGGGTCCTTCTTGAACGCCCAGGTCATCTTGGGCTCCATGGCGAACCGGAAGATCCGCTGCACGGGGGGTGTGCACAGCAGGGTGATGACGGTGCCCGCGATGAGCGTCAGCAGTACCGCGCCCCAGGGCGTGTGCACCCACGGGGTGTCGTACCAGTGCCAAAAGCGCGAGCCCTTGGCCAGGAAGCCGTGCAGCAGATAGCCGTAGAGGGTGCCCGCGCCCAGCGCCGTGCACCACATCGTGCGGCCCGGAATCCAGGCGAAGAAGCAGGCCACCAGCACCAGCGAGCAGCCGAACATCGCCAACGTCATCACCGCACCGCTCCACCACGGGGCGCCCAGCTCCTGGGCGGCGTCGCGGTGGTAGAACCATGCGGCGTTCATCCGCGGCGCCGCCCAGTAGGCGAAGACCAGCGCGGCCGCGAACACCGGTACGGCCAGGATCCGCGCCTTCTTGCGGCGTACGAGCCTGAAGTGCTCCGGCCGCAGCGACAGCCCGATCACGAAGAAGGGCAGGAACTGGAGCACCCGCTGGAGGTCCAGGTCGTCACCGATGTCCGGTGAGACCGACGCGAGCACGGCAATGGCCAGGGCCAGCGGGACCGGCCAGCGCACGATCTTCCACAGCGGGGTGGTCAGCCGCCAGATGAACAGCGCCAGCAGGAACCAGGTCAGATACCAGGGGTCCGTCAGACTGATCGGATAACCCGGGTCGTCGTCCGCCCACCGCTTGAAGAGCGTGTAGGCGACTTCGAAGAGGATGTAGGGAACGGCGACTCCGGTAATCAGCCGCTGCAGCCGGTCCTTGCGCATATCGAAACTGCGCGAGAAATAGCCGGAGATGATGATGAACGCCGGCATGTGAAAGGCGTAGACGGTGATGTAGAGCGCCGCCGCCGACCGGCTGCCGTCGCGCAGCGGCTCCCAGGAGTGGCCCATCGCGACCAGCACAATGGCCAGGTACTTCGCATTGTCGAAGAAGGCATCGCGCGGCTTCGCCTTGGTGTCGGCCGCACCGGCGCGCGGGGCGCGGTCCGTGCCCCGGCCCTTGGCATGGCCGCGCGGCGTGGCCTGCAAGGTGCCGCCCGGCGGGGCCGGCTGACGGACCGTCGACGGACCGGAGGCGGTCGCCGTGGCCGGCCCGGAGGCGGTCGCCGTCACCGTCGCCGGTTCCCTCGTTGCCGTCGCACCGCGGGCCTTGGCCGGCGCCGGTGTACCCGTCGGGCTCAGCGTGTCATGCGGCATCTGCCGTGGCGGGGGAAGCGGCACCCGCCGTTCGCCGTACGCCGGAAAATCGTTCTTCAAGGAGCCTCCTGGAACGATCCCAGGGGAGAAACTGGACGCTGGCCCGCACCGGGCCGCACATCGGAACCCAAAAGCCAAATCCTGCGTCTTAGTTCTTTTACGGGGAGTGTGGCGGCGTCGAACATCTCAGGCACCTTAGCCTCGCGGCGGGAATCACGTAAATCCCCGTCGGTGGCGGCCACACGCGGCGCATCCGCCCTCCACAGCTCCTTCACGCGCCGCGGGCGGCGGTACGGCCCGGACCGGAGCCCGAAGCCCGGCGAGATCTGGACAACACCCCTTCCCTCCCCGGCCCTTGCCCGCTATTCAATAACACCTTCGACCCCGCGCGCTCTCACCGACCGGGCGCTGGTGTTCTTCGCCACGCCCCACACATAGACCTCCAACGGGAGTCCGTGCGGGCCGCGCAGCCGGTGCACGGCCGCCAGCCACCGTGAACTGAGCGCGGATGCAGGGGGGTTGATCTGATCGGCGAACCGCGCATAGCGCGTCAGTTCGCCCGTCCCCGGCGCCCCGAGAATCCCGGTACGCATCGGTGGCGCCATCGCGTGCACGGTCTTTACGCAGGACACCGAGAAGCTCTGGACCACCAGCCGGCTCCGGACATGGTCGCGATCCAGCCATCCTCGTAGCCGTAGTTCACGGACGATCTGCGCCTCGATTCCGGGATACTTCTCCGGGGACTTGATCTCCAGTAGAAGGCGCTGCCCGTTGTGGTCCAGACGGCGGAGGTAGCCGGCGAGCGTCGGCACCCGCTCCCCCGTGAACCGCTTGCCGAACCAGCTGCCGGCATCCAGCCGGGCGATCTCGGCGGCCGTGAAGTCCCCCACCCGCCACGGCGCCCGCCCGGGAAACACCTTCGCAGCGTCGGTCGTCCGGCTGAGCGTGGCGTCGTGCATCACCACCAGGCGGCCGTCCTTGGTGCGCTGCACATCGTTCTCGACCCATATGAGCCCGCGGTGGTGTGCAGCGTCGACGGCGGCGAGGGTGTTCTCGGGGGCGTAGCGGGAGGCGCCGCGGTGGGCGATCAGCAGGGTTGCCGCGGTACCGGGGCCGGCCCGTGTCCCGCTGCTCACGGCGACATCCGCGAACTCCTGCGGACCGGACGCCAGCGCGGACGACGTCACCGCGGCCGTCAGCAGGTAGGCGGCTCCGGCGGCGGGTATCCGCAGCGATCTCCGAAGCATGCGGGAGCCTCCTGGTCCGCTCACCCGCGGACGGCCCCGTCCGCGTCAGGTATGCCCCCTGAGGCCCTTCCATCCGTCCAGGAATGCGGCTGCCTCCTCAACATGCCCGCATCCCCCGTCACCCGCCACGCGAGCAGCCCTGCGACGGCGGTGCACCACCCGCCCCGCTGGTCGCCTTTTCCCAGGCCGGCAGGGTCGGACAGGGGGGTGGAGCAGGTGGTCTGCGGCTTTCCTGACCGCCCGCCATCCGTGCGTACGCCGTCGCCGAAGCGCCGTGGGTGCGGTCAGCGGTGTTCCCGCATCGTCCGGCATCCGGGGCGGTGGCCGGGCGCATGACGAAGCCCCCGCGGACGTGTGGTGGTCCACGGGGGCCGGGTCGGGCCGTCAGGCCGGTCAGGCGGGGCTGGTCAGGGCCGGGGGATCACAGGGTGGTCCCCCGGCGGCGGATCAGGAGAACCGCCACTCGTGGTCGTCGGCCGGGTTGCAGTCCGCGACCCCGAGCCGGGCGGCGGGGCCACCGGTGCCGAACTCCTTGCCCCAGACGTCCAGGCACATGTTGTTGCTGGTGTAGTTGCGCAGCCAGAACTTCCCGTTGCCCCGGTCGTCCTTCCACCAGAGCTGGTTGTCCCCCAGGGTGCCGTCGCAGGTGTACTCGGAGACCCCCGTCGCCCCGGGCACGGCGCCGTATCCGGGCAGGTCCATGCACAGCCCGTCCGTGCTGTTGCGGATCACGAACAGGTCACCGCCGCCGGGAGCCTTGCCCTTGAGCTTCACGTCGACGTCCCACATCTCGTTGTCCGAGCTCCTGGGTTCGATGCACGTGAACTGGTCGACCTCCCCGTTGATTTTGCCCTTTCCTCCGTAGCCCGGAATGTCGGCGCACATTCCGGTCATGACGTTCCGCAGTTGCAGCTGCTTCGTGCCGAGGAGACCGGGGCCGGGGCCCCCGAACAATCCGATCTTGGCCGCCGGCGCGGCGGGCTTCCCCTTCTCCCCGCCCTTCTTGTCCTTTCCGGAGGCGGGCGCCCCGGACGGGGCTTTGCCGTCCGAACCGGACTTGACGCCGTCCGCCTTCTCCCCGTCCTTCTTGTCCTTACTGCCCTTGTCGGCCTTGGGCGGGATCGAGGGCGACTTGCCCGTGTACGAACCGGGCGCCCGCAGATCGTCGCCCTTCGGAACGGTGATCTCCGCGGCGGCCGCGGCCGTCTTCTCCTTGTCGTCGCCCCCCCTCCCAAGGGCCAGCAGCGGCACGGCAATCAAGAGCGCGCCCGCGATGGCCGCGGCGGCGCGCAGCGCCTTGGTGGGCCGGCCCGAGGGGGGTTCCTCGCCCCCGCCCGTCCCGGTGGACGCCTCCGGCGGCTTGCCGCCGAAGGCAGCCGCCGTGACACCGGCGGCACCCGCGCCGCGCCCTCCGCCGTGTTCCGACGAGGAGGACGCCGGGCCGGCCGTCGATCCGGTGGCCGACGCGGCTGAGCCCGTCAGGGCCTTGGCTGCGGCGGGCGTCGTCGGGGGCGTCGCTTCGGACGTGCCCGCCTCGCCGCCCGATGCTGCCTCGGGTCCCGCTGCCGGGTCCGGGGCGGAGCTCGGCTCGGACGACGCGGCGGGCTCGGACTCCGCAGACTCGGACGCCGCAGACTCGGACGCCGCGGAGCCGGCGGACGCAGTGGGCCCGGACGCCGCGGTTCCGAACGACGCGGGCGGCTTCGGCGCCGTGAACCCGAACGACGCGGTCGGCCCGGACGCCGCGGACCCGGTCGAGCCCTTCGCGCGGGCCGACGAGGCCGGTTCGAAGGAGGCCGGCGGCGCGGGCGGCGCGGGCGCTTCGCCCGGCGCCGACGTGCTCGACGGGCCGCTCGCGTCACCGGTCTTGTCCGGCAGCGCGTCCGGCTCGGGTGGTCCGGCGGACCCGGGCAGCGGCACGGCGCGGCGCACCGCTGGTCCCCTCAGGCCCGTTGGTTCCTTGTTGGGCATCGTGACTCCGTTTCGGTTCGCGGGTCGGTCGGTCAGCGGGCGGCGCCGGGCGCGGTACCGACCGCGTCCCCACGCCGCCCCAACGGCCCCTCGCACAACTCCGGCCAACGGAACGGCCCCGGTGCGAGAGGGTGACGGCGCAGGGCTTCATCGAGCCGGTCCAGCGCCGCACGGTCGTGGTCGTCGAGTTCCGTGCTCTGCGGCACCGCCGAGGTGGTCGCGGTGGCGGGGGTGAGGGGCACCTCGCGCAGCAGCACCAGCGGGGCACCGTCGCTCTCGCGTACGTCGAGCACCCGCAGCAGCGAGCCCGGCGCGAAGACGACCTCGTCGCGGCCGGCGGCGGCACCCGGCCCGCCCGCCAGCTCGCGTACCCGGCGTCCGGTCGCCGACCAGATCGCGTACTGCGGACCGCCCGGCCGCGGCGCGCCCACCCCGAGCGACAGCGCGCTCACGGGGGCCGCTTCGCGCAGCAGGTTCCCCGGCACGAGGCCGGCGTCCGCCGCGTCGGTGCCCCGGAAGGCGAGCCCGCGGTACGAGGGGAGGCGGCGCAGGGCGGAGGCCACGCACGCGGCGTAGGGCAGCAGCCGCGCCTCGCCCGCACGCAGGCTCCGGGCCAACTCGCCGTAGCTCAGCGGGCCTTCGGTGGCATGCAGGTACATGTGCAGCGCGATCAGGTCGTCGCGGGCGTCCTCCTGCTCCGGCCCGCGCAGCGCGGGCATCCTGGTGAGCGCCCGCATGATGGCGGCACCGTGCCGCTCCCACCTGTCCTCCGCCAGCCTGCGGAACGAGGTGCGCTCCGCCGGGCTGCTGGCGTACCCCGGCAGGAACGGGACCGGCGGCAGCGGGTCGGCAGCCACGGCGGCGGGCCGCCGCGCTCCGGACGAGCCGCCCGCGCGTGGCGCCGTGGGCGCCGCCGGCTTCTCGGGCGCCGCCGGCTTCTCGGGTGCCGCAGGTGTCCCGGGCGCCGTGGGTACGTCGGGCTTTGCGGGGGCCTTGGGTGGCGTGGGTGGCCTGGGCGGCGTGGGCCGCGTCGGTGGCGTGGGCGGCGTGGGCGGCGTGGGCGGCGTGGGCGGCGTGGGCGGCGTGGGCGCCTCGAACTCCATGAACGCTGCGGGCGCCTCGGGCGTCGTGGGCCGCGTCGGTGCCGTACTCCGAGCCGGGGCCTCGGGTGCCGTGGGCAACAAGGGCGCCTCGGGCGACGGGGGAACCTCGGGTGCCCCCGGCACTGTGGGGGGCACGGGACGGGACGGCCGGGCGGGCGGGGCGGGGGCCTCCGGTGCGCGCTCGGGCTCCGGCGAAGGGCCGGGAGCCGCCGCGAGCCCGGAGGGCGCCGTGCTCCGGGGGGCGGGGGGCTCCGGGTGCGGGGCGGGACCGTCCGGGCGGGGGCCGGCGCGGCGCGGCTCGGGGGCCGGGTCCGGGGTCCCCATCAAGGCCCGGGAGACCGATACGGGTTCGGGTGCCGGAGGCTCGGGGTCCCCCGCGGGCCGGGGACGGCGCGGAGCGGGAGGGCGTCCGGAGTGTTCGGCCGAGCCGACGGCAGCCGTCTCCGGAGCGGGAGCACCGCCGGGCGCCGAGGCGGCGGGGCGGGCGGTCGAGGCCGATGTTGTCGTCGGCCGCGGGGGCGGGGGACCCGGCAGGGACGGCGACTCCGGCTTCCCGGCCGGGTTCGCCGGGTTCGCCGGGAGCGCGGCCGGGGCGGCCGGGGCGGGCAGGGCAGCCGCGGCGGACGGGGCTGGCAGGCCAGCCGGGGCGGCCTGCGCGCGAGGGGAAGCGGCCGGCGGCGGGGCGAGGGCGCTGCCGAAGCGGATGGCACGCAGGCCGTGTTCGGCGGCGAGACGGCGCAGCTCGCGTCCGCCGTCCACGCTCGTACCGTGCACGAACAGCCGGGCCCTGCTGCGGACGTCGACGCCGAGGCTGCCCAAGAGCGTGCCGAGCGCGGGGAACAGCGACGCCTCAAGGGACTGGCCGGGCCGGCCCACCTCGATTGCCGGGCCCTCCGCGTCCGCCGGCCGGGCCGCCGCCGGGGGACGCCCCTCCGCGGCATCGTTGATCCACAGACCTGCCCGGGTCACGCTGGCCTGCCACCGTTCGGAGAGGGAGACGACGCCGTGCTCGGACAGCTCCCGGCCCACGGTGCCGTGGATCTCGGGGAGCCGGCCCCAGCGCAGCGGCCGGGGGGCCTGCGCCGGTGCGTTCTCCCTGGTCGGCAGGCACCTCACCGCGTCCACGAATGCCTGCCAGCGGGGCGCGCCGTCGGCGCCGACGAGTACCGAGCGCACCGTGCCGGGGCCGGTCGTCGTGCCGTAGGACAGCAGCGGCATACCGGTGTACACCACGACCTCGGTCCCCAACGCATCGGAAACCGACTGACCGGTACGCAAAATGTCACGGGGGCTGCCCGGGGCGAGCCGAACCTGCTGTCGCACGGTCTCCGGCAGGGCGCTGAGCACCTCCACGAGGTCGCCCGACGAGACGTCCTCGCCCTCCGGGACGCCCACCAGCACGGTGGGCCCCCCGGGGTCGGCGGGTACGGAGTAGCACAGGTCGCCGAGGCGGGGCGGGGCCGCGTCCCGGGAGCGGGTCAGCACGCCGGCCGGGATCTGCTCGATCACACAGCCGCCCGCGACCTGGTCGGGCAACTGGTCGACGGCCGGCTGCCAGCCGGGGGCAGGCTGCCGGGGGCCGATCCGCTGCGGCTCCGCACCCGGCAGGAACCGCCACCAGCTGCCGCGTTCCGGCACACTTCGCACGCCGACCGCCGCACCGGGCTCGGCCTGCCGGACCGGTACGAACAGCCCGCCGCCGGGCACCACGAGGGCGAGCCCGTCGGGGGCGATGACCTCCAACTCCCAGGCGTCGGCGATCCGGCGGGCCAGCGCGGGCGCGCCGGGCCGGTCGTCCCCGGCGGCGGTCATGACGAGCCGGACCGTGCTGATGCCGTCTTCCCGCAGCTCGTCGAGCAGGCCGCCGAGCCGGGGCCACAGGTCGGCGGACTGCGGCGCGTCGACCCCGGCCACCACCGTGACGGTGTGCGCGTCGGCGGCGAGGGCACGGGCCAGGTCGAGGACATCGGAGTTGCTGAGCGTGTCATCGGAGAGCGTGCGCAGCAGCCTGATGCCGTCGTACTCCTCGATGAGCAGCCGCTCCGGACGCCCCTCGTCAGCGCTCTCGCCCCCGGGACGCTGCCCGTCTGCCGCCGCCGGCGCGGCCGGGGCGGGCCGGCCTCCCCTTCTGCCGAACCACCGCGTCCGGCCGCTGTCGGAACGGCTCACGCCTCTTCTCCTCGGTCGGGAGCCGACCTGCGAGGCCTCGGCTCTGCCGTCCCGGACGGATCGGCCTGGGCCGCACGGCAACTCGGGTTCTGACACATACCGTTGCCACCTGGTGGAGTCGACATGTCCTGACATTCCGTGGTTCTAGCGGTGGAGAAAGTCATGTTGCAGCGGTGGAGCCGAGGGGCCGGAGCAGTTCCCTGACGTTTCGGTGAAGCGGCGGCAACGCAGCCGACGTTCAGGGAGGTTCAGAGAAACTCCGCCCTGATATGTGGGATGCGCGTGCGGCCCGAAAAGTTCACCTCCGCACGGAGAATCTCGCGTCCTCGGGCCGACGACGTCCCCGCCGCCGGCCCCGAAAGGGTCTCAACGCCCCTCCTACGAAGCGGAGTCGGAGTCGGACCCGGACTCGGCACCCGGCTCCGGGGCGGACTGCTGCTCCGGCTCCGGCAGGGGGACGTCCTCCACGCGGCTGCTCGCGTTCGCCGAGGCGGCGCGGGACCGGCCGCGCTTGGCCGCGCCCTTGACCACGCCGTTCGCCGAGCCGTCAGCCGAGCCGTTCGCTTCCGGCTCGTTCGCCTCCTGGCCGGGCGCCTCCTGCTCGGGGACCGCGGTGCTCATCGTCGGCGGCCAGACGGACCCGGCGGCGGACCCGGACTGCTCCCCGTCCCCTTCGGGCGCCTCTTCGGCCGCCTTCATGATGTCCGCCAGGCCGTCGGTGGTCATCACCATGCTGACCGGACCCGAGCTGTTGATGCACAGGCTGTGCCCCTGGGGGATCCGGTCCAGGAACTCCGGTACTTTCACCGTCTCGAAGGCCAGCCGCCCGGCGAGGTGCAGGTACTTCGGGGAGCTGTAGACCAGGACCACCGGCGTGCTGTCGGGTGCCGCCGCGAGCACCGGGTCGCCGTCCGCGGTCACCAGTACCGCCACCTCTGCCTTGGCCAGGGCCTTGGTGACATCGTCGGCGGGGCCGTAACCGGTGGTGGCCAGCTGGATGGCGGCGTCCACGTCGTCGGCGGGATCCGGCCAGCCCATCGCCGACGGAGAGGGCCGGTAGTCCTCGTTGTCCTGCCACTCGACGATCTCGCCCTCGGAGTCGGAGCGCCACTGGCCCACCACGGCCCACTCCGGCGGCGGGCCCTCGTCGGACCAGGTCGGGTCGATCAAGTACAGCCAGTGGTCGGGCGCGAGCTTGGCCGCCTCGATGAACTCCTCGGGCGGGGCGGGGTCCACCGTCGCGGTGGCGGTGCCGCCGTCCGGTGCCGGCTCCGCGGGGTCGCTGGCGGCACGGGCCTCGCCGCTGGTCTCACTCATCTTGTCCTCACTTACTGGTTTTCCCGGTCGTGCTGTTCAGGTGCGGTCAAGTTCCCGCTGTTTCCGGTCTTCTCACAGATTGTCATCGGCGCCCTCCCCGAAGTGCGGGTTGGGGAGGTAGTCGCCGACGGGCACCCCGTTCTCCAGCCGTTGCGCGCCCTGGATGAAGCGGCGGCCGACGCCTCCGGGGAACAGCACCTCCATCTGGTCGGGGAAGGGGGAAGCCAGGCCCAGAGTGGCGTTCACATCGATTCCGCCGGGAGCCACGATGTCGAAGCGCCAGCTGCCGCCCTGGGAAAGGCCGGTGGACAGGTTCGCCGTCGCACTGACCCATGCCGAGGGGGACCGGTCATCGCCGTACACGTGGTCGATCAGGTGGATCCATTCGTCTCCGTCCGGCCGCAGTCCCTCCTCGAAGACCCGTCGGGTCGACCGGGAGCTGAAGGTGTACAGGGGACCCGTGTGATCGCGCCACTGGGCGGCGGCAAGCAGGTCGTTCGGCGGGAGCAGGAGATGCGGCACCGCCGCGACGGTGGCCGGGTCGACCGGCGGCATCGCGCTGACAGGACCGGTGGCAGGCCAGGCGGCCGGCACCGGCAGGACACCCGAGTCGTTCGGGTCGCCCTCGGCGTCTTGTGCCAGGAGGATCATCCGCAGCCGGGAGGAGGCGACCAGGCCGCGGCCCGCCAGGTACCAGTCCCAGGCGGGGCCTTCACTGTACAGCCGCCCCTCCGCATCCGTCACCCGGCCGGCGGACGGCCCGGCCGGGTTGTACTCGCCGCGCAGCCCGAGTCCGGGCAGCTCGGCCACGAACATGTGCAGGTCCGGATCGTGGTGTCCCTGGCCCCACACCGTGCTGCGCTCCGTGGAGGTGACCAGCGGGGACGGGAACTGCTCCCGGGTGCCCGCGAAGCTCTCGTCGAACCAGCCGTCGACCGAGTACGGCACGCCCCGCGGGATCCGCGCGGCCTGCCCGGCGGCCGGGCCGGCCGGCCGGGTGCGGTGCCAGCTGCCCGCCGCCCCGGTTTCCTGGTCGGGGAGGGCGGTGAGCCAACTCGGCTCGGCCGGGTCGCCCTCGGACAGCAGGACCGGGCCGCTGTAGCTCACCACGGTCCGGTTCTCCCGCTCGGAGTACGCCTGCTGCTCCGCCCGCAGGGATTCCGTGCTCGGGCCGGAGGGCAGCAGAGCGACCCATCGGTCCGGGTCGGCCCGGCGCAGCTCCGGGTCGGCGGCCAGCAGCGCGAACAGCTCCGCGTCGGAGACCGGCACCGTGCCGCCCGGCAGGCGGAGGACGTTGGCGCCGGTGCGGCCCTCCGTCCCGGTCTCGCCGTCGGTGTCGGTGTCGGTGTCCGTGTCGGTGTCCGTGTCGGTGTCCGTGTCGGTGTCGCCGTCGGTGTCGGTGTGCACGAAGTACGGCGGCGGTCCGCCGTGTCCGGCCCACGGGGCGAACTCCAGCTCGGTGGTGTTCCCGTGGGGACCGGACCGGACCGTGTACATCCGCAGCGGCTCCAGCCCGCCGGGCGTGCGCGTGCTGCCGTAGTTGCGGCCCTGGTGGTTCCCCTCGGAGTCCAGGAGCCGGGTGGCGTCCGAGAACGCGCCGAGCCTGCCCAGGTGCAGGAGCGCCAGCACCGCCGGGTCGGCCGGGTCCTGCCCGGTGGCGACGGCCTGTTCCTGGAGCTCCGCCAGTTCGGCGTACTTCTCCGCGTCCCACACGGTGTCCGGGGCGAGGTGCAGCGCCGCGCGGCCCCGCTCCTCCCGCGCACGGACGTCCTCCTCCGGCGGCGTCACGACGATCTCCGGCACCGGCAACTCGACGGGCGGCGGCGTCACGACGATCTCCGGCACCGGCAACTCCTCCGGCGGGGGCGTCACGACGATCTCCGGCACGGACACGGGTTCCGGCTCGGTCTCCGGCTCCGGCTCGGGCTCGGGCTCGGGCTCGGGCTCGGGCTCCGGCTCCGGCGGCGCAGGCGGCACCGGTGCGTCGTCCGGCCCCCGCTCCGGCGGGGTGAAGGGCAGGTGGACCGGGCCGGCGGGGGTGCGCAGGACCAGGGTGACGGGGCGGCGGGCGAGGCGGGCGGCGTGGGCCGCGGCGCCCATGACAGCCGAGAGGCCTTCGGGGAGTTCGGCGCCCGCGGCCTCCCGTGCGTCGGCGAGCGTGCCGCCGTCCAGCAGGGCGGTACGCGCGCTGAGCAGCGCCCGCCGGGCCGCCGTCGGGACGTCGCCGGGGTCGAGCCAGACCTGCGGGGCGGTGTCCTCGTCGGTGAACGCGGCGGCGAGCTGTTCCGCGAAGAACTCGGGGTCCAGCACCCGGTCGGAGGCGTTGTGCGCGGCGAGGACGGCCGGGGCGTCGTAGACGTTGGGGGACGGCCGGGGCGGCATGTGGGCGATGCCGAGACCGAGGACGTCCTCCAAGGTGGCCCGCGCCACGATGTTGCCGGTCACCCACCGGGTGCCCTCGGAACCGCTGACCTCCATGAGCACGTGCGCGGTCACCGTGAATCCGAGCACGCCGCTGTCGTCCGGTTCGTCGTCCTCGTTCTGCGACAGGCCCGTGCCGTACTTGATGATCTCGCGGCGGAAGCTGGTGACGCCGGT
>NZ_JBSHBP010000071.1:0-39281 GCF_053612065.1 Streptomyces sp. NPDC054765
GCCCGGCCCGCCCGGCCCGCCCGGCCGCGCGCCCGCGGCTGCCGGCCGGCGCGGGCCTCGGCCTCGGCGGCGTACGCGGCACAGGCCTCCGCGGCCGCCCCGCCGTCCGCGACCAGCACGATCAGCCGGCCGCCGTCCGGCACGGCGAGCACCGCCTCACCGGTCCGCGCGGCCGCGGAGTCCATCGCATCGGCAAGCCCGTCGAGGACCCCGGTGGCCCCCGCACCCGCGGACGCCACGGTGGCCTGCTCCTCACCGGCCACCGGCTCCGCGACCACCATCCGGAACGGCGCGTCCAGCAGCCCGCCGTAGAGCCGGCCCGCCACCGCGCGGGCGTGGTCCGGCTCCCCCGCCAGCAGCATCTTGAGCACCGCGGCGCCGAGCCGCTGCTCGGCGTCCTGCAGTGCCCGGGACCGCTCGGTGGTCAGGGTGAGCAGCGCGACCGCGGAGTGCACGGCATAGCGCTCGGCCGTGCCGAGCGGCGCCGCCGTACCGACCGCGAGCACCCCGCGGGCCCGGCGTCCGGTACCCAGCGACTGCAGCTCGACCCGGTCGTCGCCCTCCGCGTCACTGACGACCGAGCTGGCGGGTGCGGGCCGCTCGCGCAGCCGCCCGACGTCGTCGGCGAACCGGGCCGCGCGGCGGGCCGCCCAGTCGGGGGCGGCGGCCACCACCGCGCCCGACGCGTCATAGAGCGCGGCCCAGCCGTCCAGGTGTGCCGCGAGCCGGGCCAGCAGCTCGGCCGGCCCCTCGGCGCTGAGCGCCGCCCGGGTCAGCTCCCGCTGGGCCTCGAACCCCGCGGTCACCGCGCGGTACTGGTCGGCGGCGACGGCGGCCGAGACCGCCTTGCTGATCGCGATGAACGGTGTCCTGCGGGGCACCCCGAGCAGCGGCAGCCCCTGCTCGGCGGACGCCTCGACCAGGGCCGTCGGCACGCCCTCGTAATTGACCCCGACCGCGAAGCCCAGCCCGACGACCCCGGCCTCCGCGACCCGCCGCACATACCTGCGGGTCGCCTCCGCGTCCTGCGCGTCCAGCTTGAGCGCGGTGATCAGCAGCAGCTCCCCGCCCTCCATGTAGGGCACCGGATCGATCAGCTCACTGGCGTGCGCCCAGCGCACCGGAACATCCAGCCGGTCCTCGCCCGCGAGCACGGTCAGCTTGAGCGCGGTGTGGTTGACCAGGGAAGCGAGGGTGTGCGGCATGGGACCTTCATGACGTCGACGACTGCGAGGGACGACCGGTCGACAACCGATCACTGACCGGTCGATCACCGACCGATCGACGACTGACCGATCGATAACTGTCGACGACCGATCGACGACCGATCGATGACCGATTATTTGCGCCGCCTCGTATGAACGGCCAGTGTCGATTCTGCCTCAGCGGAGGAATCCGGGGGAGCTCCGGACCGGACAAGTCCGCCCGCCGCCGCAGCACGCCCCCGCGACGGCGC
This sequence comes from Streptomyces sp. NPDC054765, assembly GCF_053612065.1. Lineage (NCBI taxonomy): Bacteria > Bacillati > Actinomycetota > Actinomycetes > Kitasatosporales > Streptomycetaceae > Streptomyces > Streptomyces sp. NPDC054765. The sequence goes on from NZ_JBSHBP010000071.1 coordinate 1,457, forward strand.
ACCCGGGAACGCCCCCTGCTCCCCGTCCGCCACCCTCACCACCAAAATCCTCCGCCGCCCTCAGGACCGCAGATCCATCCGCCCACCTCAGGACCGCAGATCCACCAGCACCGGCGGCGCATGCTCCCCGGCCACGGAGGTGACGGAGAGGACGGCATGGCCGGGAGGAACGGAGTTGGCCAGATCGGAGGCGGACCAGCGTTCGCGCTCCACCGTGCGTACGGTGACGGCCTTCGCCGTGACCGCCTTGCCGGTGACCAGGTGGCGGAAGATGTGGAACGCCTTCATCGCGGCGCCCTCCGCAATGATCTGACGGTCCGTTACATCACGGGTCTCCACCCATTCCTTGCCCCACACCTCGGCGAACCGGGCGCCGTCCCACGTCGTCACACCCGCGAATGCCATCCGGCAGCCGACGGTGCCGAGCAGTGTGCCGCGCAGCGCGTCGGGGACGTCGTCCAGGGAGCGCAGTGTCAGCACCGCGCCGGCGTTCGCCGAGCGCAGCCGCTGGAGGCCACGCAGCGCCTCCGCCGTGATCGTGTGTGCGGCCTCGTCGACGACCAGGCAGGCGAAGAGCGAACGGTCACCGCGGGCCACCGCACACTCGGTGAACTGCGCCAGAACCAGCCGGGCGAGGATCCGTGACGCTTCCGCGTGGCCGCGCTCGGGCAGTTCGATACGGACCCGCAGCGGATGGTCGAGGGCACGCAGGGAGACCTGGCGGGTGCTTCCTGTGGGGTCGAAGAACGCCGCGAAGGCGGGCCGGTCCAGGAGGGCGATGCGGTCGGCGAGGAGGACGCCGGGATCGCCCGGACGCTCCGACTGACGTACCCGGGCGTCCAGTTCGCGCAGCAGGGTGTGGGCACCCCCGTCCTGCAGGGCGGTGCGCAGCGCGGACATCGCCCGGGGCGCGCCGTCCAGCAGTTCGCGCAGCTCGGGAACGGTGGGGAAACGGTCGTGGGCGGCCCGGAAGGGGCCGAGCAGTTGGGCCAGCGTGGTCGCGGCGCGGCGGCTGTCACCACCGGGCAGCTGCTCGGCGAGATCACCGACCAGTGCCTCCGCAAGGATGCCCGCCGCTTCGTCGGGGTCGGTGGTGCCGCCGTACAGGTCGAGGTCGCAGTCCGGATCCGGGCGGCCGACCCTGACCACCACATCGAACGCGTCGTCAGGGCCGAAATCGGATCCGGCGGGGCCGATGACGATCACCGCGGACTGCCCGGCCAGCGCCTGCAGGCACATCGACTCCACCACCGGCTTGACGACCCGGGTGGTCTTACCGCTCCCGGCCGGCCCGACGGCCAGCAGCGAGGTGCCCAACACCCCCGGATCCAGGGCGCATCCGACACCGCGGTGCTGATACGGGTTGCGGAGATGGTCGGCGGCGGTGCCGATGCGGACCTGATGGGCGAGCAGATCGTGCGCGGCGGTCCGGCGGGGCAGGTCGCGCCGCCCCGAGGGGTGCGCACAGGCCGCCGCACCGTGCCGGAGCACGGTGTCGGTGAAGGAGGCCAGGGAGTTCTTGCCGGACCGCACCGAGCGCCAGGCGCGCTCGATCCTGGCCACATCCACATCGTTCATCCGGCCGGACCGCGCCTCGGCGGCGAGCATGTCGGCGGCGTCCGCGGCACCGTGCGCCCGCAGGTCGGGCCACTGCGCCCGGTCGGCGGCGGGCGGGGGCTTGGGGACGGCGGGGGCGCGACGGCGGAAGCGGCCGAGGACCGGCCGCAGAAACCGGCGGACGAGCTCCGGCCAGCGGCCCATACGGCCGAAGGCGACGGCCAGAAGCGCCAGCACCAGCCCGTAGTAGAGGTAGGTGGCCCAGACGTAGACCATCTTGTCGCCGCCGGCCTCCCGCCAGGAGTCCGGCGTGAGCAGCAGCAGCGGCCAGAGCCAGTAGCCGCCGAGATATCCGTTCCACAGCAACGACCACAGCAGCCACCCGCACAGAAACGAGATCACCGCGCCGCTGATCAGCTGCCGTCCGGGGACCCGGTCGGGCTCCTGCACGGCCCGGGGCCGGTGACCGTAGGTCCAGATGCCGGGCGCGGCGCCCGCGCGCGGGGTGCGCAGCCAGTTCATCAGCGGGGGCTCGGGGGCCGCGGGGCCGCGGGGTGCAGTGCCCGGAGGGTTGGCGGGCACGGCCGGCACGGTCGGCGGGGCGGCGGGCGGTGGCGGGGTGCGTGGCCCGGTGGCCGGCGGGGCGGACGGTGCCGCGGGGCGCGGCACCGTGGGTTCGGGTCGCTGCCCTCCGTCTGACGGCTGGGGAGCGGTGTGCTGTGCGTCGTGCGTGCCCTCGGTGTCCATCCGGTGCCCCTTGTCCCCCTTGAGCCGTGGCCTGCCGCATCGTGACGCGGACGGACGCGTCGTGCGGCCGCCGTGCCATTGTCATGCCCGTGCCGGTGTCCGCCGCTGCCGGGCACGCCGTCGCTCAATCTACTGGCCCCGGGCCGTCGCTATGTCCGGTGCGGACAAGGCAACACGCGCACTTCTCCCGAACGGAACATGCCACACCCGGCCGGACGCGCCTAGCCTGCGAGAACAACACCTTTGTACGTCCCCCGTTCCACCCCCAGGAGACTGCCATGACCGAACTGTCCGGAGGCCCGTCCCTCCCCCAGGAGCGTCGCGTCGTCACCGCGATCCCCGGCCCGAAGTCGCAGGAGCTGTGGGCCCGCAAGCAGGCCACGGTGGCCGCCGGTGTCGGTGCCGTGCTGCCCGTCTTCGTCAAGCGCGCGGGCGGCGGCGTCCTGGAGGACGTGGACGGGAACTCACTGATCGACTTCGGCTCCGGCATCGCGGTGACCTCGGTCGGCAACAGCGCGGAGGCGGTCGTCCGCCGGGCCACCGCACAGCTGGCGGCCTTCACCCACACCTGCGCCATGGTGGCGCCGTACGAGCCCTACATCGAGGTCTGTGAGCAGCTGGCCGAGCTGACGCCGGGCGATCACGCGAAGAAGTCGGCGCTGTTCAACTCCGGCGCGGAGGCCGTCGAGAACGCCGTCAAGATCGCCCGCGCGTACACCAAGCGCCAGGCGGTCGTCGTCTTCGACCACGGCTATCACGGCCGGACGAACCTGACGATGGCGCTCACCGCCAAGAACATGCCGTACAAGCACGGCTTCGGCCCGTTCGCGCCCGAGGTCTACCGCGTCCCGCTGGCCTACCCCTACCGCTGGCTGACCGGCCCGGAGAACTGTGCGCAGGAGGCCGCCGACCAGGCCATCTCGCAGATCACCAAGCAGATCGGCGCGGAGAACGTCGCGGCGATCATCATCGAGCCGGTGCTCGGTGAGGGCGGCTTCATCGAGCCCGCCAAGGGCTTCCTGCCCGCGATCGCGGACTTCGCGAAGGAGAACGGCATCGTCTTCGTCGCGGACGAGATCCAGTCCGGCTTCTGCCGCACGGGCCAGTGGTTCGCGTGCGAGGACGAGAACGTCGTCCCGGACCTGATCACCACCGCCAAGGGCATCGCCGGCGGTCTGCCGCTGGCCGCCGTCACCGGCCGCGCCGAGATCATGGACGCCGCGCACGCGGGCGGCCTGGGCGGCACCTACGGCGGCAACCCCGTGGCCTGCGCCGCGGCGCTGGGCTCGATCGAGACCATGCGCGAGCAGGACCTCAACGCCAAGGCCCGCCGGATCGGCGAGATCATGAAGGCGCGGCTGACCGCGCTCGCGGAGAAGTACGACATCATCGGCGAGGTCCGGGGACGCGGCGCGATGATCGCGATCGAGCTGGTCAAGTCCGGTTCCAAGGACCCGAACCCGGAGGCCACCGGCGCCCTCGCCAAGGCCTGCCACCAGGAGGGTCTGCTGGTCCTGACGACCGGTACGTACGGCAATGTGCTGCGCTTCCTGCCGCCGCTGGTCATCGGCGAGGACCTGCTCAACGAGGGTCTGGACATCCTCGAAGGCGCCTTCGCCGCACTCTGAGCGGAGCGCGCCGGCGGCGCTCCGCCGGAGAACCCCGGCACGGCCCGGGACACGGCTCGTTCCGTGTCCCGGGCCGTGCCGTGCCTGCTGTGCCTGCTGTGCCCCGGGCCGTGCCGTGCCTGCCCTGCCGTTTGCGGGACGTGCCCGTATCGCGGGCCGGGGTCGTCGCATGGCGGGCAGGGATCGTATGGCGGGCAGGGGCCGTTGCGCGCGGGGGCCGCGCCCCCGCGCACACCCCCGCCCACGCCCCCGTTCGCACACAGGTACGTAACCCTTTGTGTACCTATTTCTGCGCTCATTTCCGTGTGGACGCGCGTAACTGGAGGCATGGCGTGAAGAAGATGTGCGGGGCCGATGGCGGCCGGGTAATGCGGCTGTCGGGCGCGCTCGCCGTGCCGTACGGTTTCGGCAGATGAGAGAAACACCCCGCCCGCAGGGGACTGCGGGCGACGCCCGGTCGGCGCTTCCCCGGTTCCGATCAGGCCGTGCCCTCGCGCACAACACCGGAGCCTCTGGTTCCGGGAATCCTCACCGATCGGATGTCCGCCCGCCCCATACCCCCCGGGGCGCGCGGAACACCGGTCAGCGCGGCCGCCTCGGAACCACCCCCCCTGTTCCGAGGCGGCCGCCCCTTTTTTCGAGCTCCCCGGACCCGACGGGCCACGGCCCCCGTCGTTTCCCGGCGCTGTCGGCCGCCCTGCTGAGTGCGTTGCTCTTCGCCGCGCTCACCTGGCAGGTGGCCGCTCATGGCCCGCTGCGCACCCTCGACGAACGGCTGGGCCGCACCCTCGCCACGGCCGGCGGCATCCCCTCCGGGCTCGCCGGGTTCTTCGCCGATCTCGGCAATACGGTCGTGGCGCTGCCGGTACTGCTGGTCGTCATGGTGGGGACGGGGTGGCAGGGGTGGCAGGGACGGCAGCGGTGGCGGGAAGCGGCGGAAGCTCAGGAAGGGCACCACGGCGGCGGGGAGGCGGCCGGTGGCGCCGGGCCGGGGCGCTGGTGGTTGCCGCCGCTCGCCGCCGGCCTCGCACTGGCCGCGCTGCCGGCGCTGGTCGTCCCGCTCAAACTGTGGCTCGACCGGCCGGGTCCGCCGCAGATGGGCGGTGGTGCGCACGACGGGTTCTATCCGTCGGGCCACGGTGCCACGGCGGCCGTGGCGTACGGCGTGGCCGCGCTGTTGCTGACCCGGGGCCCGCGGCGGATCCGGGCCGACGACGGCGACAGCGACAGCGACAGCGACAGCGCGACCACCCCCCGGCACGCTCCGGCGGTCACGGCCGCGGGCACGGCCGCTGTCGGGGTCGTCGTCCTGCTCAACGTGGGCGTCGGCATCGGCCTGGTGCGCCGGGGCTATCACTGGCCGCTGGATGTGCTCGGCAGCTGGTGCCTGGCCGGGGTGCTGCTCGCGGTGTGGTGTGCGGTGTGCGACCGGTGGTCCGGGGGCGGGGGCCCGGCGGTGCGCCACCGGGTGTGCGCCGGGGCAGGGCCGCACGGGCCCTAGGCGGTGTCGTTTGGATCATGGCGGGCTCGCGGGGTCTGGCACGCACTCCCCCACGCCTGAGCGGCGCGGGGGGACCCCCACCCGCGTTGTCGTCACTCGCCGACGCTCCGCGTCGACTCCCTCCTCCGCCTTGCGATCGCACGCAGTATTGCCCTGTGCTGTCCCGGCCGCCGCGGGCTCGTTGCCGCACCGGGCACACGTGGCGGCACCGGGCCGACCGGGCCGCGCGCGGCCGCCGGAGGCCGCGCGCGGAGGGCGGGTAACTCCCGTTCGCCCGCCCTCCGTCGGGCGTCAGCTGTCGAAGCCGAGGCCGGCCTTGTCCATGGCCTTCAGCCACAGATTGCGGCGGCCGCCGTGGGCGTCGGCCCGGGTCATCGACCACTGGGTGATCCCGATGCCGGCCCACCGCAGCGGCTCCGGCGGGAAGGGCAGCGGCTTGCTGCGGACCATCTCCAGCTCGGTGCGCTCGGTGCGCTCACCGGCGAGCAGATCGAGCATCACCTCGGCGCCGAAGCGGGTGGCGCCCACGCCGAGACCGGTGTAGCCGGCGGCGTAGGCGACCCGGCCGGTGTGTGCGGTGCCGAAGAACGCCGAGAAGCGGGAGCAGGTGTCGATGGCGCCGCCCCAGGTGTGGGTGAAGCGCAGCCCCTCCAACTGCGGGAAGCAGCGGAAGAAGTGCCGGGCGAGCTTCTCGTAGGTGGCCGGGTGGTGGTCGAACTCGGCGCGCACACCGCCGCCGTAGCGGTAGACGATGTCGTAGCCGCCCCACAGGATGCGGTTGTCGGCGGTGATGCGGAAGTAGTGGAAGTGATTGTTGGAGTCGGCGAGGCCCTGACGGTTCTTCCAGCCGAGGGCGGCGAGCTGTGCGTCGGACAGCGGCTCGGTCATCAGGGCGTGGTCGTAGACCGGGACGATGTACGGGCGGACCCGCTTGACCAGCGACGGGAAGGCGTTGGTGCCGAGCGCGACATGGCGGGCGAAGACCCGGCCGTAGGGCGTACGGACGGCCATGCCCACGCCGTCGGAGGCGAGGTCGGTGGCCCGGGTGCGCTCGTAGATGCGGACGCCGAGGCCGAGGCAGGCCTGTTTCAGGCCCCAGGCGAGGCGGGCCGGGTTGAGCATGGCGACGCCGTCGCGGTCCCACAGGCCGGCCCGGAAGGTCGGCGAGTCGACCTGGGCGCGCATCTCGTCCTCGTCGAGGAAGGTGTGCCGGTCGAGGCCGAGCCCCGCGGCGTCCTCGGCGAACTCCTTGAGCTCGGCGATCTGGTGGGGTTCGGTGGCGATGTCGATCTCGCCGGTGCGCTCGAAGGCACAGTCGATGCCGTAGCGGGTGACGGCCTCCTCGATGGCGTCTAGGTTGCGGATGCCGAGCTCTTCGAGGGTGGCCAGTTCGTCCGGCCAGCGGGCCAGGCCGTTGCCGAGGCCGTGGGTGAGGGAGGCCGCGCAGAAGCCGCCGTTGCGTCCGGAGGCCGCCCAGCCGATCTCGGCGCCCTCGATCAGGACGACATCGCGCTGGGGGTCGCGTTCCTTGGCGATCAGGGCGGTCCACAGCCCCGAGTAGCCGCCGCCGACGACCAGCAGATCGCAGGTCTCGTCGCCGACCAGGGCGGGCCGGGCCGCCGGGCGGTCCGGGTCGGTCAGCCAGAAGGGGGTGGGTTCGGCGTCCGCCAGTGCATGCGCGGCGGACGGGGTCATGGCAGCTCGTGCCATGGTTCTCAGCTCCTTTTGCTCCTCTTGCGGCGGGCTCCGGCCAGCTGGCCCACGACTACGCACAACACGGCGACCAGGAACATCGCCGTGCCGATGACATTGATCTGAACGGGAGTGCCCCGCTGTGCCGATCCCCAGACGAACATGGGAAAGGTCACGGTGGAGCCGGCGTTGAAGTTGGTGATGATGAAGTCGTCGAAGGACAGGGCGAAGGACAGCAGGGCACCGGCCGCGATGCCGGGGGCGGCGATCGGCAGTGTCACCCGCAGGAAGGTCTGGACGGGTGAGGCGTAGAGGTCCTGGGCGGCCTGTTCCAGCCGCGGGTCCATGCTCATCACCCGGGCCTTGACGGCGGTGACCACGAAGCTCAGGCAGAACATGATGTGCGCGATGAGGATCGTCCAGAAGCCGAACTGGATGCCCATGTTGAGGAAGAGGGTCGCCAGCGAGGCGGCCATGACGACCTCGGGCATCGCCATCGGCAGGAAGATCAGGGTGTTGACGCCGGAGCGGGCGCGGAAACGGTAGCGGGCCAGCGCGAACGCGATCATGGTGCCGAGAACGGTCGCGCCGATCGTGGCCCACAGTGCGATCTGCAGGCTCAGGCCGAGCGAACCGCACAGGTCGGCGACGCCGCACGGATCGCTCCAGGCGTCCGTGGAGAAGCGCTGCCACTGGTAGTTGAAGCGGCCGTTGGGCTTGTTGAAGGAGAAGACCATCACCACGATGTTGGGCAGGATCAGATAGCCCAGCGTGGCGAGGCCCGCGATCGTGATGATGTGGCGGCGCAGCAGGCGCAGGCCCCGGTTCGGGGTGCGGGCCGCGGTGGCGTCGGTGGTCTCGTGGACGGCCATCAGACCAGATCCTCCGTCCCGGACTTGCGGATGTAGATCGTGACCATGGCGAGGATGGCCGCCATGAGGAGGAAGGAGAGGGCGGCGGCGGTCGGGTAGTCCAGGACCCGCAGGAACTGCGACTGGATGACGTTGCCGATCATCTTCTGGTCCGTGGAGCCCAGCAGTTCGGCGTTGATGTAGTCACCGGCCGCCGGGATGAAGGTGAGCAGGGTGCCGGCGACGACGCCGGGCATGGACAGCGGGAAGGTCACCCGGCGGAAGGTGGTGGCCGGGCGGGCGTAGAGGTCACCGGCGGCCTCGTGGAGGCGCGGGTCGATGCGCTCCAGCGAGGTGTAGAGCGGCAGGACCATGAACGGCAGGAAGTTGTAGGTGAGTCCGCAGACCACCGCGAGCGGGGTGGCCAGCACCCGCTGCCCTTCGGTGATGCCCAGCCAGCTGGTGACGTCCAGGATGTGCAGCGAGTTCAGGACGCCGACGACCGGTCCGCTGTCGGCCAGGATCGTCTTCCAGGCGAGCGTGCGGATCAGGAAGCTGGTGAAGAACGGCGCGATGACCAGGATCATCACGACGTTCCGCCAGCGCCCGGCCTTGAAGGCGATGAGGTAGGCCAGCGGGTAGCCCAGGAGCAGGCAGAGCGCGGTGGCGACGGCGGCGTAGCCCACCGAGCGGACGAACTGCGGCCAGTATTCGCCGAGCGCGTCCCAGTACGTCGCGAAGTGCCAGGTGACCTTGAAGCCCTCTTCGAGGGAGCCGGTCTGGACCGAGGTCGACGCCTGGTAGACCAGCGGGGCGGCGAAGAAGACGATCAGCCACAGGATGCCGGGCAGCAGCAGCCAGTAGGGGACGAGCCGCTTGCGGGCGGGGGTCTTATGGATCCGGAGCGGCTCGGTCCCGTCCTCGGCCGACCGGTCCGGTGGCGCGGGCGTCTCGGTCGTGGTCACGCGGCCTCCTCGTCGAGGTCCGCGCCGGCCTGGATGTCCTGCCCGGCGTCCAGCCCGAAGGTATGCGCCGGGCTCCAGTGCAGTACGACCTCGGCGCCGGGGACCAGTCGCCCGTCGCGCTCGATGTTCTGCTCGTAGACGGCGAGTTCGCCCAGGCCCGGGGCCTCGATGACGTACTGCGTGGAGACGCCGATGAAGCTGGCGTCCTTGATGCGCGCGGGCAGCCGGTTGCGGCCTTCGGCGAGGGACCCGGCGTCGTCGGCGTGCGCCAGGGCCACCTTCTCGGGCCGTACTCCGGCGAGCACCTTCTCGCCGGTGCGGGCGGTGGCGCTGCACCGGCCGGCGGGCAGCCGCAGTGTGGCGTCGCCGGCCCTGACGAGCAGTTCCTCGGCGCCGGCCTCGACGACCTCGGCCTCGATGAGGTTGGAGGTGCCCAGGAAGTTGGCGACGAAGGTGCTGGCGGGGTTCTCGTAGAGGTCGGCGGGGGCACCGAGCTGTTCGACCCGGCCGCCGTTCATCACGGCCACGGTGTCGGCCATCGTCATGGCCTCCTCCTGGTCGTGGGTGACGTGCACGAAGGTGATGCCGACCTCGGTCTGGATGCGCTTGAGCTCCAGTTGCATCTGGCGGCGCAGCTTGAGGTCGAGGGCGCCGAGCGGCTCGTCGAGCAGTAGTACCTGCGGGTGGTTGATCAGCGCGCGGGCGACCGCGACGCGCTGCTGCTGGCCGCCGGAGAGCTGCTGCGGCCTGCGGCGCGCCATCGGGCCGAGCTGGACGAGGTCGAGCATCTCCTCGACCTGCTTCTTGACGGACTTGATGCCGCGGCGGCGCAGCCCGAAGGCGACGTTCTCGTAGATGTCCAGGTGCGGGAAGAGCGCGTAGTTCTGGAAGACGGTGTTGACCTGCCGCTTGTACGGCGGCAGGACGGTGACGTCCCGGCCCGAGAGTTCGACGGTGCCGGTGGTGGGCTCCTCCAGCCCGGCGATCATGCGCAGGGTGGTGGTCTTGCCGCAGCCCGAGGCGCCCAGCAGCGCGAAGAAGGAGCCCGCGGGGACGGTCAGGTCGAGCGGGTGGACGGCGGTGAAGGAGCCGTAGGTTTTGCTTATCCCGTGGAGGCGGACGTCGCCGCCACTGCTCTGGGGGGGCGCGGTGTGGGTCATGTCGGTCGTCCCGTGGGTCGGAGGGCGAAACGGCTCGGGCGGGCCAGGGTGGGGGATCAGGCCCCGGTGAGGTCGGAGAACTTCTGGCTGAACTCCTTGTTCTCCTTGGCGGTCAGCGCCCGGAAGGAGTGGGAGCGGGCGGCCATCGCCTGGTCCGGCAGGATCAGCGGGTTGTCCGCCGCCTTCTTGTCGATCTTGGCGAGTTCGTCGCGGACACCGTCGACGGGGCAGGCGTAGTTGATGTACGCCGCGAGCCGGGCCGCCGCCTTCGGCTCGTAGAAGTAGTCGATGAGCCGTTCGGCGTTCTGCTTGTGGCGGGCCTTGTTCGGCACCATGAGGTTGTCGGTGGACGTCATGTAGCCGGCCTTGGGGATGGCGTAGGCGATGTCCGGGTTGTCGCTCTGGAGCTGGACGATGTCGCCGGCCCAGGCCACGCAGGCGGCGAGGTCGCCCTTGTCCAGGTCGGTGGTGTAGTCGTTGCCGGTGAAGCGGCGTATCTGCTTGGAGTCGACGCCCTTCTGGAGCCGGGCGAGGGCCGCGTCGTAGTCGTCCGCGGTGACGTCCTCGGGCCGCTTGCCCATGTCCAGCAGGGTCAGGCCGACGCTGTCGCGCATCTCGGAGAGAAAGCCGACCCGGCCCTTGAGCTGCGGGTCCTCCAGCAGCTGGCTGACGGAGTCGACCTTCTTCCCGCCGGTGGCCTTCTTGTTGTACGCGATGAGGGCCGGGATGCCCTGCCAGACGTAGGAGTGGGCGCGGCCGGGGTCCCAGGCGGGGTTGCGGTACTGCGCGGAGAGGTTGGCGTAGGCGTGCGGCAGATGGGCCGGGTCCAGCTCCTGGATCCAGCCGAGGGAGATCATCCGTGCGCACATCCAGTCGGTGAGCACGATCAGATCGCGGCCGGTGTCCTGGCCGGCCGCGAGCTGCGCCTGGATCTTGCCGAAGAACTCGTCGTTGTCGTTGATGTCCTCGGTGTATTTCACGGCGATGCCGGTGCGCCGGGTGAACAGGTCCAGCGTCGGCCGGTGCTTGCCGTCCGCGCTGACGTCCATGTACTCGGTCCAGTTGGAGAAGTTGAGGCGCTTCTCCGCTCCGGAGTGGTCCTCGGAACGGCCGGCGTCCGTACGGCCGGCCGGCGGGATACCGCAGGACGCCAGGGCGCCGAGGCCGCCGATCGTGGCCGCCATGGCACCGCTCGCACGCAGCAGGGAGCGGCGGGTCATGGCGAGCCGCCCGTTGGTCGCGCTGCGGCGCATGGCGGTGAGTTCGGCCGAGGACAGGGGTTCGGGCTGCTCGTGGTGCTCCATGCGCGGTGCCCTTTCAGGGGATGAGCCCGGCGCTCGGCCGGTGGTGACGATGCCGCGCGGCGCCGGCCGCAGGCAGGGCCCCTTGGGGCCCGCGGGGGTGTCCCTTACGGGCGGTCCCCGAAGACCGTGCGGTGCCAGTCCTTGCGGGCCACCGCGGTGTTGTCGTACATGACGTGCTTGACCTGGGTGTACTCCTCGAAGGAGTAGGCCGACATGTCCTTGCCGAAGCCGGAGGCCTTCGCGCCGCCGTGCGGCATCTCGCTGATGATCGGGATGTGGTCATTGACCCAGACGCAGCCCGCGTGGATCTCGCGGGTGGCGCGGCCGGTGCGGTAGACGTCCCGGCTCCAGGCGGAGGCGGCGAGCCCGTAGGGGGTGTCGTTGGCCAGCGCGATGCCCTCGTCGTCGCTGTCGAAGGGCAGCACGACCAGCACCGGGCCGAAGATCTCGGACTGCACGATCTCGCTGTCCTGGGCGGCCCCGGCGATCAGCGTGGGGCGGTAGTACGCGCCCTTGGCCAGCTCCCCCTGGGGTGCCTCGCCGCCGGTGACGACGGTGGCGTAGCCGCGTGCCCGGTCGACGAAGCCGGCCACCCGGTCGCGCTGGGCGTGCGAGATCAGCGGGCCCAGGTCGGTGGACGGGTCGAAGGGGTCGCCGAGCCGCACGGTCGCCATCAGATCGGCGACGCCGCTGACGAAGGCGTCGTAGAGCGGGCGCTGGACGTAGGCGCGGGTCGCGGCGGTGCAGTCCTGGCCGGTGTTGATCAGCGATCCGGCGACCGCTCCGTGGACGGCGGCCGCCAGGTCCGCGTCGTCGAAGACGACGAAGGGGGCCTTGCCGCCGAGTTCGAGATGCAGCCGCTTGACGGTGCCGGTGGCGATCTCGGCGACCCGCTTGCCGACGCCGGTCGAGCCGGTGAAGGAGGTCATGGCGACGGAGCGGTGGCCCACCAGGTGCTCACCGGCGTCCCTGCCCGCCCCGGAGATGATGTTGATGACGCCGTCCGGGAGCCCCGCGCGCCGGGCGGCCTGCGCGAACAGCAGCGAGGTGAACGGGGTGATCTCGGCGGGCTTGAGGACGATGGTGTTGCCCGCGGCGATGGCCGGCAGCACCTTCCAGGCGGCCATCTGCAGCGGATAGTTCCACGGTGCGATGGAGCCGACGACGCCGATGGGCTCGCGACGGATCACGGAGGTGTGATCGGCGCTGTACTCGCCGGCCGCCTTGCCCTCCAGATGGCGGGCGGCGCCCGCGAAGAAGGCGGCGTTGTCGATCGAACCCGGTACGTCGAACTCATTGCTGAGCTTGATCGGCTTTCCGCAGTTCAGTGATTCGGCAGCGGCGAGATCGTCGGCGTCCTCGGCGAGCGCGGCGGCGAAGGCGTGCAGGGTGTCGGAGCGCTCGCCCGGCGTGGCACCGCCCCACACCGAAAACGCCCGCTCCGCGGCCTGCACGGCGGCGTCCACATCCGCCGTACCTGCGAGTTCGTAGGAGTACACGGTCTCGCCTGTCGCCGGGTCCACGACGTCCTGGGTACGGCCGGAACTGCCACTTTGGAGACTGCCTGCGATGAATTGGGCGCCCGCGGCGAATCGCTCGGTGGCATCGAATCGGTGATCCATGGTGCTCTCCTCCGCCGGGCACGGGGGCCGCTCAGCGGCACTGCCTGGCGTAGCTATTTCCGGAATCGATGGCTGATCTTGACAGAGTAGAAGGGTCTCAACAAGGGATTCCGTTGTTTCCTTTTGGTTACGCGACGAATTCTGCGATTCGCGCGGCGCGGGCCCCGACACGTTGTCAGTGCCCACTGACAGAATCCCGGCATGCTGCACGACACCACGGGGATCAGCGGCGGGCGCGCCGCGGACGGGCCGCGCACGGCCGATGACGAGCGGGCCGCCGGCCCGGCGCGCCGGCGGGGCCTGAATCTGCTGGGGTTCGCGGTGATGGCGGCGCGGCAGATACTGCGCGAGGAGTTTGGCCCCCGGTCGTAGCCGGGCCGGGGCTGCCTCGGCGAGGTCCGGTGTGCGGACCTGTGCCCCGCTCCCGCCCCGGACCCGCTTAGCATGACAAGGCCCCTCCGCGCACTCCGGCGCACCCCTTGACCAGGAGGAACCGTTGTCCGATCTCGATGCCTTCATTGCGGACCTGCCCAAGGCGGAACTGCACGTCCACCACGTCGGATCGGCCTCACCGCGGATCGTCGCCGAGCTGGCGGCGCGGCACCCCGACTCCGGCGTCCCCACCGACCCCGAAGCGCTGGCCGACTACTTCACCTTCCGCGACTTCGCGCACTTCATCGAGGTCTATCTCTCCGTCGTGGACCTGATCCGCAACGCCGAGGACGTCCGGCTGCTGACGTACGAGGTCGCCCGGGACATGGCCCGGCAGCACATCCGCTACGCCGAACTGACCGTCACCCCCTTCAGCTCGACCAGCCGAGGTATCCCCGACGCCGCATTCGTCGAGGCCATCGAGGACGCCCGCAAGGCGGCGGAGTCGGAGCTGGGCGTGGTGCTGCGCTGGTGCTTCGACATCCCCGGCGAGGCGGGCCTGGAGGCCGCCGAGGAGACCGCCCGTATCGCGTGCGACCTGCGGCCCGAGGGCCTGGTGTCGTTCGGGCTGGGCGGCCCCGAGATCGGCGTCCCCCGCCCGCAGTTCAAGCCGTACTTCGACCGCGCCCTCGCCGCCGGTCTGCACTCCGTACCCCACGCCGGGGAGACCACGGGCCCCGGCACGATCTGGGACGCGCTCACCGACCTCCGCGCCGAGCGCATCGGCCACGGCACCAGCGCCCCCCAGGACCCGGCGCTGCTCGCCCATCTCGCCGAGCACCGCATCCCGCTGGAGGTCTGCCCCACCTCCAACATCGCCACCCGCGCGGTGCGCACCCTGGCGGAGCACCCCCTCAAGGAGATGGTCGACGCGGGCCTGCTGGTCACCATCAACAGCGATGACCCGCCGATGTTCGGCACGGACCTCAACACCGAATACGGCGTCGCCGCCCGGCTGTTGGACCTGGACACGGACGGTGTGGCCGGCCTCGCGAAGAACGCCGTCGCCGTCTCCTTCATGGACACCACCGCCAAGGCGCGGCTGACGGCCGAGATCGACACCTACACGGCGTCCTGGCCCGGATAGCCCCCTCGGACCGCCGCGCGCCGACCGCCCGGCGCCGCCTCACCGGCCGTGGCCCGAAGCCGGCCGTGCCCCGAAGCCGGCCATACCCCGAAGCCGGCCGGGCGACGGCGGGCGGCGGGCGGCGCGGGGGCCGCGTCCCCCTTCCCCCTACAACCCCACGATCGCGTTCCACTCCTTGGCGAATTCGGTGCGCTCCTTGGAGGTGATGTCGCGGGCGATGGCCAGCCGCTTGCGCATCGCGTCGTCGGGGAAGACCAGCGGATCCTCGGCGAGTGCGGCGCGTTCCTTGTCCTTGGAGGAGGCCAGCACCTCGCGCGCGGCCGGTACCGGGCAGACATAGTTGACCCAGGCGGCCAGCTCCGCGGCCACCTCCGGCCGGTAGTAGTAGTCGATCAGCCGCTCCGCGTTGCGCTTGTGCTCCGCGAGGTCGGGGATCAGCAGGCTCTCCGCCCACAGTTCGGCGCCCTCCTGCGGCACCACGAACTCGATGTCCGGGTTGTCCGCCTGGAGCTGGATCACATCGCCCGAATAGGCCTGCGCGGCGAGCACATCCCCGGAATCCAGGTCCTTGATGTAGTCGTTGCCGGTGAACCGCCTGATGTGGCCCTTGCTCACCAGCCGGCGGATCCGGTCGGTCATCCGGTGGAAGTCGTCGGCCGTCCAGCGGGTGATGTCCACACCGTCGCCCTGCATCAGCAGCGCGAACGATTCATCGAGCCCGGAGAGCAGGGTGACCCGGCCGCGCAGATCGTCCTTCCACAGGTCGGAGGTGTGCTTGATCTCCCGGCCCAGCTGCTTGCGGTTGTAGGCGATGCCGGTGATCCCGGACTGCCAGGGCACCGAGTGCATACGGCCCGGGTCGAAGTGCGGGGTGCGCAGCAGCGGATCGAGGTTCTTGGCCACATGCGGCTGGGCCGCCCGGTCCATCTTCTGGACCCAGCCCAGCCGTACGAACCGGGCGCACATCCAGTCACTGATGACCATCAGATCCCGGCCGGTGCTCTGGTGGTTCATCAGCGCGGGGCTGATCTTGCCGAAGAACTCGTCGTTGTCGTTGATCTCCTCGGTGTACGTGACGGAGATCCCGGTGTGCCGCTCGAAGGCGTCGAGAGTGGGCCGCCGCTGCTTGTTGTGGTCGTCGACGTCGATGTAGAGCGGCCAGTTGGCGAAGACGAGCTTCCGGTCCCGCGCCGACCGGTCCGTGCCCCCGCGGTCCGCCTCCTTGACGTAGGCGGGCGGCACCCCGCAGCCGGTCATGGCGGCCAGCGCCCCCGTCACACCCGTTCCGCCCATACCTCGGAGCAGCGCACGCCGCGAAAGATCAGCCATGGCGAGCACTCTCACGCGCCGCGGGCGGAGGCGGCAAGAGACAGAGCGTCTGTTGCCGGGCCTCCGCCCGCGACGGTGTGTCGAGCGACAGGTGCCGCCCGACGGGGGATCCCCGGGCCGGCCGGTCCGGCCGGCTCAGCCGTCCAGCGAGGTCATCACGTGCTTGATGCGGGTGTAGTCCTCGAAGCCGTAGGCCGAAAGGTCCTTGCCGTAGCCGGACTTCTTGAATCCGCCGTGCGGCATCTCGGCGACCAGCGGGATGTGGGTGTTGATCCACACACAGCCGAAGTCGAGGCTCTTGGACATCCGCATGGCGCGGGCGTGGTCCTTGGTCCACACCGAGGACGCAAGGGCGTACTCGACGCCGTTGGCCCACTGGAGCGCCTGCTTCTCGTCGCTGAAGGACTGGACGGTGATGACCGGGCCGAAGACCTCCTGCTGGACGATCTCGTCGTCCTGCTTGAGGCCCGAGACCACGGTCGGGGCGAAGAAGTAGCCCTTCTCGCCGACCTGTTCGCCGCCCGCCTCGATCTTGGCGTGCGCCGGCAGCCGCTCGATGAAGCCCTTGACCTGCTGCAGCTGGTTGGCGTTGTTCAGCGGGCCGTAGAGCACGTCCTCGTCGTCGGCCGCGCCGGTCTTGGTCTCCGCGGCGGCCTTGGCCAGCGCGGCGACGAACTCGTCGTGGATGGACTCGTGGACGAGGACGCGGGTGGCGGCCGTACAGTCCTGGCCGGCGTTGAAGTAGCCGGCGACCGAGATGTCCTCGACGGCCTTGGCGATGTCGGTGTCCTCGAAGACGACGACCGGCGCCTTGCCGCCCAGCTCCAGGTGGACCCGCTTGAGGTCCTTGGACGCGGACTCGGCGACCTGCATACCGGCGCGCACCGAGCCGGTGATCGAGGCCATCGCGGGGACCTTGTGCTCGACCATCAGCCGGCCGGTCTCGCGGTCACCGCAGATGACGTTGAACACGCCGCGGGAGTGGCCCAGTTCGTCCAGCACGCTGCCGATGATGTCGGCGATCAGGACCGTGGAGGCCGGGGTGGTGTCGGACGGCTTGATGACGACGGTGTTGCCCGCGGCCAGCGCCGGGGCGAACTTCCACACGGCCATCATCATCGGGTAGTTCCACGGCGCGACCTGGGCGCAGACACCGACCGGCTCACGGCGGATGATGGAGGTGAAGCCCTCCATGTACTCGCCGGACGCGCGGCCTTCGAGCATCCGGGCGGCACCCGCGAAGAAGCGGATCTGGTCCACCATCGGCGGGATTTCCTCGGACCGTACGAGCGCGATCGGCTTGCCGCAGTTCTCGGACTCCGCGGCGATCAGCTCCTCCGCCCGCTCCTCGAAGCGGTCGGCGATCTTCAGCAGGACCTTCTGGCGCTCGGCCGGGATCAGGTCGCGCCAGGCGGGGAAGGCGGCCTCGGCGGCGGCCATCGCCGCGTCCACGTCGGCGGCGGCCGAGAGCGGAGCGGTGGCGTACGCCTCACCCGTGGCGGGGTTGACCACCTCCGTGGTCCGCCCGTCGGCGGCGTCCCGGAACTCCCCGTCGATGTAGTTGCGCAGACGACGCAGTGCGGTGGTCACTGTGCGCCCCCTTCAGTCAGAAGTCTGGTGGTTTGGACATCCAGCCTAGCCATGGAACCCACGTTTTCAACACACCCGCCACCCAGGGACAACGGAATCAGTGCAATTTCGATCGCGAGACGACTAATTTCATCGTCTGGGGGTTGCAAGACGGACGAGGCTCGTGCACAGTGAACGGCGTGGCGCCCTCTCGAAACAGTCATGACAGAACCGGAACCCCGTCGATTGACTCCGTCTCCCTGGCGATCATCGAGCAGCTCCAGGAGGACGGGCGCCGTCCGTACGCCGCAATCGGCAAGGCCGTCGGCCTGTCCGAGGCGGCAGTACGCCAGCGCGTACAGAAACTGCTCGACCAAGGCGTGATGCAGATCGTCGCGGTCACCGACCCCCTCACGGTCGGTTTCCGCCGGCAGGCAATGGTCGGCATCAACGTCGAAGGCGACCTCGACCCCGTGGCCGACGCCCTGACGACCATGGAAGAGGTCGAGTACGTCGTCATGACCGCAGGCTCCTTCGATCTCCTCATCGAGATCGTCTGCGAGGACGACGACCATCTTCTGGAAATGATCAACAAGCGGATCCGCACGCTTCCCGGCGTCCGGACCACCGAGAGCTTCGTGTACCTCAAGCTCCGGAAGCAGACCTACACCTGGGGAACGAGATAACGATGAGCGGCGACCTCTCCAAGACGGCCTACGACCACCTGTGGATGCACTTCACCCGCATGTCGTCGTACGAGAATGCCCCCGTGCCCACGATCGTGCGCGGTGAGGGCACCAACATCTACGACGACAAGGGCAAGCGCTACATCGACGGCCTGGCCGGCCTCTTCGTGGTCAACGCCGGCCACGGCCGGGTCGAGCTCGCCGAGACCGCCTACAAGCAGGCGCAGGAGCTGGCCTTCTTCCCCGTGTGGTCCTACGCCCACCCCAAGGCGGTGGAGCTTGCCGAGCGCCTCGCCCACCACGCCCCGGGCGACCTCAACAAGGTCTTCTTCACCACCGGTGGCGGCGAGGCCGTCGAGACCGCCTGGAAGCTGGCCAAGCAGTACTTCAAGCTCACCGGCAAGCCGATGAAGCACAAGGTGATATCCCGTGCGGTGGCCTACCACGGCACCCCGCAGGGCGCCCTGTCCATCACCGGCCTGCCCGGCCTGAAGGCCCCCTTCGAGCCGCTGGTCCCCGGCGCGCACAAGGTCTCGAACACCAACATCTACCGCGCCCCGATCCACGGCGACGACCCCGAGGCCTTCGGTCGCTGGGCCGCCGACCAGATTGAGCAGCAGATCCTCTTCGAGGGCCCCGAGACCGTCGCCGCGGTCTTCCTGGAGCCGGTGCAGAACGCCGGCGGCTGCTTCCCGCCGCCGCCCGGCTACTTCCGGCGGGTCCGCGAGATCTGCGACCAGTACGACGTGCTGCTCGTCTCCGACGAGGTCATCTGCGCCTTCGGCCGCCTCGGCACGATGTTCGGCTGTGACAAGTTCGGCTACGTCCCGGACATGATCACCTGCGCCAAGGGCATGACCTCGGGCTACTCCCCGATCGGCGCCTGCATCATCTCCGACCGCCTGGCCGAGCCGTTCTACAAGGGCGACAACACCTTCCTGCACGGCTACACCTTCGGCGGCCACCCGGTCTCCGCGGCCGTCGGTGTCGCCAACCTCGACATCTTCGAGCGCGAGGGCCTCAACAAGCACGTCCTCGACAACGAGGGCAACTTCCTCAGCACGCTGCAGAAGCTGCACGACCTGCCGATCGTCGGCGATGTCCGCGGCAACGGCTTCTTCTACGGCATCGAGCTCGTCAAGGACAAGGCCACCAAGGAGTCCTTCACCGACGAGGAGACCGAGCGCGTCCTGTACGGCTTCCTCTCCAAGGCGCTGTACGACAACGGTCTCTACTGCCGCGCCGACGACCGTGGCGACCCGGTCATCCAGCTCGCCCCGCCGCTGATCGCCGACCAGCCGGTCTTCGACGAGATCGAGCAGATCCTGCGCTCCGTCCTCACCGAGGCGTGGACCAAGCTCTGATCCGCACGGCACCGCGAGGTGCGGCACTGCACAACTGAACATCCAACGGCCCAGAATCACTCACTTCAAGCCATACGAGTGAATCTGGGCCGTTGTGCTGCCAAGCGACGAATACCGGGGGTCACCAGTCCTTACCGTGCTGGTGACCGATACCCTCCATGGTCGTTCACCCGCTCGGGCGAACGGCTCGACGCCTACAACAAGAGGTGCGCAGATGGTGGCCCCGCCTGACAACGACGTTCTCTGGGCCCGCGGCCTGCACCACACGCACGGCGGCACCTCGGCCCTCGCCGGTGTCTCCGTCGGCGTCCGCGAAGGCGAGATCCTCGCCGTCACCGGCCCGCGCGGCAGCGGCAAGACCACCCTCCTGAAATGTCTCTCCGGTCAGCTCGTCCCGTCCGAGGGCGAGGTCTGGTTCAACAGCGCCCCGGTGCACACGCTCTCCTCCCCCAGCCGCGAGCGGCTGCGTCTGGACCGGTTCGGCTGGATCGACACCGAACCGCACCTCGTCCCCGAACTCACCGCCTGGGAGAACGCCGCCCTGCCTCTCCTGCTCCGCGGCACCGGCACCCGCTCCGCCAAGCACACCGCCGTCGAATGGCTGGACCGCCTCGACGTCGGCATGTGCGCCGGGCGCCGGCCCCGGCACCTCGACCAGTCCCAGCGCCAGCGCGTCGCCATCGCCCGCGCGCTCGCCACCACCCCCCAGGTGCTGTTCGCCGACGAGCCGACCGCACCGCTGCACCACGCCGACGGCACCCAGGTGCTGCGCACCCTCACCACCGCGGCCCGCTCGCACCAGATCACCGTCGTCCTGGCGACCCATGACCCCGAGGTCGCCACGCTCGCCGACCGGTCCCTCGCGCTCCTCGACGGCCGCCCGTCGACCGCCGCGCCCGCCACCGCCGGTGCCTCCGATGAGGAAAGCAGGGCAGCGTGCTCGCTCTCCGTCTAGCCCGCGGCTCTCACCCCCTCGTCCTGCTGCGCCGCCTCTTTGTCGCCGTCGCGGCGGCCGGTACGGGCTTCCTGCTGCTGTCCACCGTCGGCCATGCCGCCGGCCACCCGTCCGCGGCCGAAGAATCACTGGTACGCCTGCTGTGGTGCACGGCCCCGCTCGCCGCCACCGCCCAGTTCGCGGTGTCCACGGCCCGTACGGATCCCGCCGCCCGCCTCCAGCGCGGGATGACCGCCGCCGGCCTGGGCCCGCTCCGTCTCACCCTGCTCGCCACGGTCTCCACCACCCTGACCTGTCTGCTCGGCGTCCTCCTCGCCCTGCTCGTCTTCCTCCGTCTCCGCGGCGACCTCGGCGGGCCGTCCACCGCAGGTTTCGACGCCGACCTGCTCGGCGCGGGCCACCCCGTGCCGCTGGTCGGCGCCCTCATGCTGCTGGCGACCGTGCCGCTGACCGCCGCGGCCGCGACCGCCTTCTCCCTGCGCCCCCGCCAGGAGGCCGGCTCCCACGAGACCGGGACCCGCCCCAGGACGGCCCCGCCCTCCGGTCTCCCGTGGGGTATCGCCCTGGCCGCGGCCGGCCTGGCGATCGAGGCGTACACCAGCCGCGGCACCGGCGCCCACGGCGGGCTGCTGCCGCTCCCCGGGCGGCTGGTCGGCAGCCCTCCCGGCGTGCTGGCCGGCTGGGCGCTGTCGGCCTTCGGCCTCGTGCTGGCCGGTCCGGGCCTGGTGCATCTGTGCGGCCGGCTCCTGTGCGCCGGGCGGCCCGGCGCGCTGCGCCTGCTGTCCGGGCGGGTGCTCCAGGAGGAGTCGCACCGCCTCGGCCGCCCGCTCGGCGTCCTGTGCGCGGTCGCCTCCGCGGCGTACGCGGCCATGAAGGTGTACGAGGCCTCACCCTCCCGTCCTTTCGGGCCGCTCACCGCCGTCGGCGCCGCCGTCGTCCTGGCCTGTGTCACCGCCAGCGCACTCACCGCCGCACTGGAATCCCGCTCGGCCCGCGCCCACACCACGGCCGCCCTCCGCCGCCTGGGCGCCTCGGCCTCCGTCCTGCACCGCGCCGCGGCCCTGCGCGCCCTGTCCCTGGTGATCGTCCTGGCCCCCCTGACCTGGACGGTCGCGGAAATGGCCACGCTTCCGCTGGTGCACTGAGCCGAGGGCAGGAGTGCGGGGGCGGGGGTCCCGGCCGGCCGAGCCCGGGGCCCCACGGACGGAGGCCGGGACGTACCGAAGCAGGCCCGCCCGGAACGACGACGGCCGCCCTGCGCACGGCGCTCGACGCGGCGGCCGCGGAGGGGCCCCTCGGCCCCCTGGCGGAGTCACCGTGGTCCTAACATGACGGACGTGCAGTCGAATTCACCGCCCTCAGCCGCCCGCCACGCCCGCCCCCGCAGCCGCGCCCACGACGACAACCACGACTACGAGATCGAATCTCTGGAGGAGTTCGACCGGGTCGTCGCCGCGGGCAGCCTCGCCGGACACCGCGTCCAGTCGGTCGATCTGACGGACCGTACGTTCGCGCTGCTCGGCACGGACACCACCGAATCGGTGTTTCTCGGCTGCGCCATGGAGCCGGACGCCGCCGCCAAGGTCCGTGCCGGGGGCGCCCTGGTCTTCCCGCCTGTACCGGACCTGCCGTTCGATCCCTACCGGGGAAGCCTCTACGGCCCGGACGAACTCTTCGAGGGACTGCGCGAGAACGGCTACGACGCCACCCCCGACGCCCGCTCGTACCGCTGGTTCGAAGAGACCAAAACGGATGGCGACATCTTCGCCTCGATGCTGCGCAGCATTCACGACGACGCGGTCTCCGATGCCCTGGACGAGCACCTGGCCGGTGCGCAGGTGGTGGGCATCATGGGCGGCCACGCCCTGGAGCGCGGCTCCGCGGCCTACGCCGGCGCGGCCCGGCTCGGCCGCCGGCTCACCCGCAGCGGCCTGACCGTGGCGACAGGCGGCGGCCCCGGGGCGATGGAAGCGGCGAACCTCGGGGCGTACGCCGCCCCCTTCGAGGACGGCATGCTCGACGCGGCGCTGGAACTCCTCGCCGGGGCACCGCACTTCACACCCTCGGTCACCCGGTGGGCGCGGGCCGCCTTCGACATACGGCGGACCTGGCCGGGCGGCGGCACCTCGGCCGGCATCCCCACGTGGTTCTACGGACATGAGCCGCCGAACGCCTTTGCGTCCCACATAGCGAAGTACTTCGTCAACGCGGTGCGCGAGGACGGTCTGCTGGCGCGCTCCAACGCCGGCGTCGTCTTCCTTCCGGGCGCGGCCGGCACCGTGCAGGAGATATTCGACAACGCGACCCCGAACTATTACGGGTCGCGGGGCGAGCCGACCCCGATGGTGCTGGTGGACCGCGTGCACTGGACCGAGCAGCTCCCCGCCTGGCCGCTGCTGCGGGCCCTGGCGGCGGACCGTCCCATGGCGGCCCGGATCGCCCTGGTCGATTCGGTGGACGAAGCCCCCGAGGCGCTGGCCCGCCTCAAGGACGGGGCGTCTTCCTGACCCCTGCCGCGGCCCGCCCGGTACGCCCCGTCCCACCCGGACATACCGGGCTCCACCGCCGCCTCCGCCCGCCGGGCCCACGGTGTGTTTGCCCACCTGAGGCAACTCCCGTCCCGAAATGCGCGTCTGCCAGGCGGGCGACCAACGAGTAATATCGACAGCGGGCGAACGGAGTTCTTGGTGATCATCGGCCTTCTGACGGCCGTGGCGGCGTCAGCCTGCTACGGCACGGGATCGGTCCTGCAGGCGGTGGGTTCGCGTAAATCGGCCCGCCGGGAGGCGGCCGAGGCCTCCACCACCGGGATCACCCAACACGGCGGCCCCAGCCTGTCGTCCACCGCCAAAGCCGCCGTGACCTGGGAGTTCATCCTGGGCTCGGTACTGGACTTCATTGGCTTCGGGCTCGGCGCGCTGGCTGCCCGGCTGCTGCCGCTGTTCCTCTCCCAGACGGTGATCAGCGCCAACCTGGTGATCACCGCCGTACTGAGCATCAGGCTTCTCGGCATCCGGCTCTCCCGCGCCGAGTGGACCTCCATCGCCGTGGTGTGCTCGGCGTTGGTGCTGCTGGCCACGGCCGCCGGGCCGGAGGGCAGCGGCCGCACACCGATCGCCGCGCACTGGTGGCTGCTCGCCATCTCCCTCGTGCTCATCGGCGGCGGCATCCTGATCGTGCGTCTGCTCGGCGGACGGGCCGCGATCCTCGCGGGCCTGCTCTCCGGCCTGGGCTTCGGCGCACTCGGCGTCGGCGTCCGCGTACTGAACGGGGTGGACCCCTTCCACCTGCCGTCCCTTCTCGCCGACCCCGCCCTGTACGCGATTCTCGTCGGCGGGCTCGGGGGCATGTATCTGCACACCGTCGCCCTGCAGATCGGTTCGGTGAACGGGGCCACGGCGGCGCTGGTGGTGGGCGAGACGGTGGTCCCCGGCATCCTGGGGGTGCTGTGGCTGGGGGACTCCTCCCGTCCGGGTTTCGCCTGGGTCGCCGTCCTGGGCTTCGTGATGGCCGTGGGCGGCGCGGTCGCGGTCGCCTGGTTCGGCGAGCCGGATTCGCCGACGGGACCCGGCTCGCCGGATGCCGACACCCCGCATCCGAAGGTGGCGGCCCGCTGAGGGAGCCCTGCTGCGGGGCCCCGCTGAGGGAGCCCTGCTGCGGGGCCCCGCTGCGGGGGTCCTGCTGAGGGGGCCCCGCCCTTCTGCGGTGGTGCCCCACGGCCGCCCGCGTCCCTGCGCGCGCTCAGTCCGCTGTACCTGACGCGTCGAGCACCACCACGTCCTGCGCCACGAAGGCGATGCCCACCCGCTCCCCCACGTCCGGCGCCTCCCGCAGTGCGCAGGCTGCCTCCACCTGCGGTCCGCCGGCCGGCTGGAGCAGCAGCGCGACATGGCTGCCCCGGAAGGTGCGGGCCGCGACCGTACAGGGCAGGCCCTCGGGGGCGGCCGTCAGCCGTACCCCGGCCGGGCGGACGAGCAAGCGGCACGGCCCGTCCGTAGTACCGGCCGGGACCGGCACCTTCCCCCAGGGGGTGGCGGCGCTCCCGCCCTGCACCGTCGCGCCGACCACATTGTCGAAGCCGAGGAAGCGGGCGACGAATTCCGTGGCGGGCCGCTGCCAGACCTCCAGCGGGGTGCCGGTCTGCGCGATCCGGCCGTCCTGCATCACCACGACCCGGTCGGCGAGCGCAAAGGCCTCACCCTGGTCGTGGGTGACCGCCAGCACGGTGGTGCCCAATTCGCGGAAGAGGCGGCGGAGTTCGACGACCAGCCGTTCGCGCAGCCCACGGTCGAGCTGGCCCAGGGGCTCGTCCAGCATCAGCAGGCGCGGGCGCGGGGCCAGCGCGCGGGCCAGCGCGACCCGCTGCTGTTCGCCGCCGGACAGGGAGGCCACGGCGCGCCGCTGGGCGCCCGGGAGCCCGACGAGGTCCAGCAGTGCGGCGACCGTCCGCTCCTGGTCGCCGCGTGAGGAGCGCCGCATCCGCAGCCCGAAGGCGACATTCCCCTCGACGTCACGCTGCGGGAAGAGCTGGTGGTCCTGGAACATCAGACCGACCCCACGGCGGTGCGTCGGCACCCCGGACTGGTCCCGCCCCTCCAGCAACACCTGCCCCGCATCGGCCTGTTGGAGTCCGGCGACCACTCTGAGCAGGGTGGACTTGCCGCTGCCGCTCGGCCCCAGGACGCAGACGATTTCGTGCGCGGCGACGTCCAGATCCACCGCGTCCAGCGCGGGGCCTGACGCCGTGCCGAAGCGGACGGTCACCCCGCCCAGCCGCAGCAGCTCCTGCGCCGTGGTCCCGGCCCGTGCCGTCATCTAGAACTCCCCGGAGTGGTCGATGGGGCGAAGGCGCTCCAGTACCAGCAAGGCACCGGCGCACACCACCATCAAGAGGGTCGACAAGGCCATCGCCTGCCCGTAGTTGAGCTCTCCCGCACGTCCCAGCAGTCGTGCCACGGCGACCGGCAGCGTCGGCTGGTCCGGCCGCGCGATGAAGACCGTGGCACCGAACTCGCCGAGCGAGACGGCGAAGGCGAACCCCGCGGCGATCAGCAGGGCCCGCCGCACCATCGGCAGGTCGACCTCGCGCCACACCCGCCACGGCGAGGCACCGAGCACGGCGGCCGCCTCCCGCAGCCGTCCGTCGACCGCCCGCAGGACCGGCAGCATCGTCCGGACCACGAACGGCACCCCCACCAGCGCCTGGGCGAGCGGCACCAGCCACCACGAGGCCCGCAGATCGAGCGGGGGTGTGTCGAGGCTGATCAGAAACCCGAAGCCGACGGTCACGGCGGAGACCCCGAGGGGCAGCATCAGCAGCGCGTCGAAGCCGCGCACGAACCGGCTGACCAGGGGCGTCCGCCCGGACGGGCCCCCGCGGAGCCGGGGCAGGGTCAGCGCGGCGGCCGCGAGCCCGCCCACCACCAGTGCGATCGCCGTGGCCGCGGCCCCGTAGGCGAGGGAGTTCCACAGGGCGTCGAGGGGCGCGACGGCGAAGGTGCTGTCGGCGGACGCGGCGGACCGCAGCGATGTGTAGAACACCGTTCCGTAGCCGTCCGGCCCGGCGAACGACCGCTGCACGAGTACGACGAGCGGCACGATCAGCAGGACGGTGATGACGGCGAGGGTCCCCCACAGCAGCGTCCACTGCCCGGGGCCGCGCGGCCGGTGTGCGGTCCGCGACGCGGCCACGAGCCGCAGCGCGGATTCCCGGCGGCGCACGGTGCGGGCGTGCAGCGCGAGCACGCCCAGCACCGCCGCGAATTGGATCATGGTGAGGACGGCGGCCGTCGGCAGATCCAGGAATTCCGCGGTCTGCCGGTAGATCTCCACTTCCAGCGTCGAGAAGGCGGGTCCGCCCAGAATCTGCACCACCCCGAAGGAGGTGAAGGTGAAGAGGAAGACCATCAGCGCGGCGGCCGCGACGGCGGGCCCCAGGGCCGGCAGCGTCACCCGCCGCCAGGCCGCGAACCGCCCGGCCCCCAGCACCCGCGCGGCCTCTTCCTGACGCGGGTCGAGCTGGCTCCAGAGACCGCCGACGGTCCGTACGACCACGGCGTAGTTGAAGAAGACATGCGCCAGCAGAATCGCCCACACCGAGGTGTCCAGGCGCAGGCCCCACAGCTCGTCCAGCAGCCCGCCCCGCCCGACCAGCGCCAGGAAGGCCGAGCCGACGACGACGGTCGGCAGCACGAACGGCACCGCCGCCACCGCCCGCAGCAGCTGTTTGCCGGGGAAGTCGAAGCGCGCGAAGACATAGGCACCGGGCAGCGCGATCAGCAGCGTCAGCCCCGTGGAGGCCGCCGCCTGCCAGACGGTGAACCACAGCACATGGACGACATCCGGGTCGCTCAGCACCGCGCCGAACCGGGCGAGCTGCCAGTGGCCGCCGCCCTTGAGGCCGCGCCCGACGATCGCCACGACCGGATAGGCGAAGAACAGCGCGAAGAAGGCGAGCGGCATCGCCATCAGGCCGAGCCGCACCGCCGTTCCCCGCGCGGGCCGGACGCGCCGGCTGCGGACTACTTCAGAACGAGCGAGGACCACTGCTTGATCCACTGTTCGCGGTGCTCGGCGATCGTCTCCGCAGGCAGCGTCGTCGGCTTGTCGATCGTCGTGCCGTACTTGGTGAACAGCTCCGGCACCTTGGCGTCCTTGCGCGCCGGGTTGACGAATATCTGCAGCGGTACGTCCTCCTGGAACTTCTTGCTCATCAGGAAGTCCAGCAGTGCCTTACCGCCCTTCTCGTTCTTCGCGCCCTTGAGCAGGCCGCCGAATTCGATCTGGCGGAAGCAGGTGCCCGTCGCGACCCCGGTCGGGGCCTCCTTGGGCGCGGGCTTCTTGCCGAGCACCTCGGCGGGCGGGCTGGAGGCGTAGGAGACCACCAGCGGCTTGTCGCCCTTGCCCCGGCCGGCCGCGGAGCCCGAGAACCGCTCGTTGTAGGCCTGTTCCCAGCCGTCGACGACCTCGACGCCGTTGGCCTTGAGCTTCTTCCAGTAGCCCTGCCAGCCGGCCTTCCCGTACTTCGCGATGGTGCCGAGCTGGAAGGCGAGCCCCGGGGAGGAGGTGGCGGAGTTCTCGGTGACCAGCAGCCCCTTGTACAGGGGCTTGACCAGGTCGTCGAAGGTCTTCGGCGGGGCTATCCGGTGGTGGGTGAAGTAGCTGCGGTCGTAGTTGACGCAGATGTCGCCGTAGTCGAGGGGGGTGACGCGGTGCTCGCCCTTGTCGAGCTGCAGCCCGGCCGGCACGCTCGCCAGCCCCTTGGCCCGGTACGGGCTGAAGACGTCCTCCTTCAGACCGCGCGAGAGCAGGGTGTTGTCGATGCCGAAGAACACATCGCCCTGGGGGTTGCCCTTGGACAGGATCGCCTGGTTGACGGCCTTGCCGGCGTCCCCGCCCTTGAGGACCCTGACCTTGTAGCCGCTCTCCTTCTCGAAGGCGGCCAGGACGGACCGGGAGACGCTGAAGGAGTCATGGCTGACGAGCGTGACGGTCTTGGCGTCCGCGCTGCCGCCCGGTGTACCGCATCCGGCGAGCGCAGTCATGCCGACCGTGGCGGCCACCGCGGTGGCGGTGATCCTGCTGGTGGTGCTCACTGATTTCCTCCTGGCTGGCCAGGAAGAGACGCGGCCCCGCCCCGGGGTCCGCGGCTCTCGTCGTCCGACGACGTACGGAGCGGACCCGGGGCGGGGCGCAACAGCATGAGTGACGACCGGACTTCCTACCCGGAATGACCCGGGCGAGGTTCAAGGGTCTGCGGGCACCGTAGGACTACGGCGCTTCCGCACTCTCAGCGCTGTGGCGCTCCCCTGTCGGAATGTGCATGTGTGCGATCACACGGTACCAGCGGGCGGTCAGCGCTCCGAGGCTGCGAGCTGTCCGCAGGCGCCGTCGATCTCCTGGCCGCGGGTGTCGCGGACGGTCACCGGCACCCCGTGCGCCTCGATGGCCCGGACGAACGCCCGCTCGTCCTCGGGCCGCGACGCGGTCCACTTCGAACCCGGCGTCGGGTTCAGCGGAATCAGGTTCACATGGACACGCTTGCCCTTCAGCAGCCGTCCCAGCAGGTCACCGCGCCAGGCCTGGTCGTTGATGTCCCGGATCAGCGCGTACTCGACCGAGATCCGCCGCCCGGACTTCTCCGCGTACTCCCACGCCGCGTCCAGCACCTCACGCACCTTCCAGCGCGTGTTGACGGGGACCAGCGTGTCGCGCAGCTCGTCATCGGGGGCGTGCAGCGACACGGCCAGCCGGCACTTGAAGCCCTCGTCGGCGAACCGCAGCATCGCCGGCACCAGGCCGACCGTGGAGACGGTGATGCCCCGCTGGGACAGCCCCAGCCCGTCGGGCTCGGGGTCGGTCAGCCGCCGGATCGCGCCGGCCACCCGCTTGTAGTTGGCGAGCGGCTCGCCCATCCCCATGAAGACGATGTTGGACAGCCGCGCCGGCCCGCCCGGCACCTCGCCGTCGCGCAGCGCCCGCATCCCGTCGACGATCTGGTGCACGATCTCGGCGGTCGAGAGATTACGGTCCAGGCCCGCTTGGCCCGTCGCGCAGAACGGACAGTTCATGCCGCAGCCGGCCTGCGAGGAGATGCACATGGTGACCCGGTCCGGGTAGCGCATCAGCACGGACTCGACGAGCGTGCCGTCGTGCAGCTTCCACAGGGTCTTGCGCGTGGTGTCGTCGTCACAGGAAATGTGCCGCACGACCTTCATCAGATCCGGCAGCAGCTCGCTCGCCAGCTTCTCGCGTGCCGCCGCCGGGATGTCGGTCCACTGCGCCGGATCGTGCGCATAGCGGGCGAAGTAGTGCTGCGACAGCTGCTTGGCGCGAAACGGCTTCTCCCCGATCGCGGCCACCGCTTCGCGACGCTCGACGGGGCTGAGATCGGCAAGGTGCCGCGGGGGCTTCTTGGCCCCGCGCGGCGCGACGAAAGTGAGTTCTCCGGGTGCAGGCATGGTCGTACCAGTGTCGCAGATCCTCTCGGGGCACCCGGGCCGGAACGGGGTGGGGCCGGTCACCCGGTGCTGCGTCGAGGGGATCACCGGTCGCGGTGCGGCGTCGTCACGACAGCGGGGCGAGGTGCTCGTCGCGCGGGGCCGCATTCTTGCGCTCCTGCAGGTGGGCGTAGGCCATGAGGCCGAACAGAAGGGCCAGGAGTACCGCCGAGGAGCCTGCGGTGCCGAGGTCGAGGCCGCCCTTGGCGACGGGCTTCGTGAGGAAGTCGCCGGCGGTGGCCCCCAGGGGGCGGGTGAGCACGAAGGCGATCCAGAACAGCACGACATTGGGGACGACCGGCACCCGCATGAGTGCGACGAGCACGGCCAGGAGCCCGGTCACGAGCAGGGCTCCGCCGGCGTAGCCGAGGCCGGAGCTGTCGGAGAGGAAGTCACCCATGGACGTGCCCAGCGTGTTCGACACCAGGATCGCGGCCCAGAAGAGAGCCTCACCGCGGAAGGTGACGATGTCGCGGATGACGAAGGTCTGCCCGGTCAGCTTCCAGGCGAGGAAGATGACGCTCAGCAGGGAGATCAGGATCGCGGCACCCGCGGGGTATCCCAGGCCCAGACCCTGCGGTCCCCAGCCCAGCGTGGTGGCACCTCCCGTGAGGTACTTGGCGCTGGCGTCACGGTTCATGAAGTCCGACATGGTGGTGCCGGCCATGCTGGTGGAGAGGATGACCGTCCAGTAGAAGAACGGGTTGTAGCGCTTGGACCGCAGCTGCACCACCAGCGTCACCACGAACACCAGGAACAGCAAGATCGTGGTGAGGAAGTAGCCCAGCTTCAGCGTCTGCGCGAACAGGTCTCCGGCGGTCTCCCCCAGCGTGGTGGCCGCGATCTTCATGATCCAGAAGGCCAGCGTGACCTCCGGAAGCTTCTTCATCACGGACCGGCCCGCACCGGCGACATCCATCTCGGTGAGGATCTCTGACTGCCCCAAAGCGCACTCCCTGGTTGGCGGTTCGGCGCCGCACTGCCCTGCACGGGCAGCGAACGCGTCGTAGCTGTGCGGCATGGGCGAGAAGTGCCACGCGCCCATGGGCGAGAGGTACTACGCGCCCGGTTCGCGCGACGACGACCGGGCACGCCGGCCCCTCGCCGGAACTCCCGGCACCGTAGATCGTC
Organism: Streptomyces sp. NPDC054765; assembly: GCF_053612065.1. Lineage (NCBI taxonomy): Bacteria > Bacillati > Actinomycetota > Actinomycetes > Kitasatosporales > Streptomycetaceae > Streptomyces > Streptomyces sp. NPDC054765. The sequence goes on from NZ_JBSHBP010000071.1 coordinate 32,036, forward strand.
TACATCAACGTAGACAAAAATAGGCGCACGGACCATGCACCGATCACGCGCCGACCATCGAGCCTTTCTCCCGGTCACCATGCCCCACGGCGCCCGCAGTCACCACCACCGCCGCACCACCGAAGGGGCGGCACCACGGCGGCCGGCCCGGCGACCGCCCAGCACCCACGGCTCACGGCTCACGGCTCACGACCCAGCCCGGCAAGAAGCCCCCTACCGGCAGCAAAACCGCTGGTAAGGGGCTTCCTATCGCCCTTGGAGACCAAGTTCTCCGGGTGCGGGCCCGGTCATCACGCTGTCGCAGACGTGGCGAAAAGGGGCCTGCCATGGAGGTGCGGCAGCCCCCCTAGGAACACCGGCCCTCAGGAACACCGACCCTTAGGCGCACCGGCTCAGGCGCCAACCCCTCAGAGCCACCGGAAGACCCCGATAAGCGCGGAAGCGGTCAGCGGAACGGAACGCGGTTTCCCGCTCCCTTCCTGCTGACCGCCCCCACCTGCGAAAACTATGAGCTCAGCCGGATCCCACAAAGATCACGAACAGCAGCCAGACAACCGGGGCGGTGGGGAGCAGGGAGTCCAGGCGGTCCATGATGCCGCCGTGACCGGGGAGCAGGCTGCCCATGTCCTTGATGCCGAGATCGCGCTTGATCATGGACTCGCCGAGGTCGCCGAGGGTGGCGCTGGCCGCGACCACGAGGCCGAGCAGCAGGCCCTGCCACCAGGCGCCGTGCGCGATCAGGAACTGCATGCACAACGCGCCGGCCGCCATCGCGAAGAGCACCGCGCCGACGAGTCCCTCGCGGGTCTTGCCGGGGCTGATGCGCGGTGCGAGCTTGTGCCTGCCGAACCGCCAGCCGACCGCGTACGCACCGGTGTCGCTGACGACCGTCAGCAGCAGGAACGTCAGCACCCGCTGCGGCCCGTCGGGCTCGGCCGCGAGCATCAGCGCCACGAAGGTCGCGAGGAAGGGCACGTAGAACGCCGCAAAGACACCGGCGGTGACATCCCGCAGATAGTTCTCGGGCGCCTCGGTCATCCGCCAGACGAGGACGGCCAGCGCGGTGAGCGCCATCGCCACCCACGCCCCTTCGGCACCGCGGACATATCCGGCGACCACCATGGCGGTGCCACCGACCGCGAGCGGCACCAGCGGCACCTTGATGCCCTTGCGCTCCGCCAGCCGCGAGGTCAGCTCCCACAGGCCCACGACGACGGCGATCGCTATCACGCCGATGAAGACGGGCTTGTAGACGAAGAGCGACGCAACGATGATCACGCCGAGGCCGATTCCGACCCCTATCGCGGCGCGCAGGTTGCGGCCCGCGCTCTTCTTCTTCGGCTTCTCTGAGTCCGGCGAGCTGTCGGACCCGGAAAGAGAGGTGGGCATGGGCTCCTGCGGCTTTTCGTCGCGGAACAGGGGGCCGCTCAGTCGAGCAGCCCCCCGGTCGTCCAGGTGATCCCGGCTATCCCGGATGTCCCGATGTTCCCGGTCGTCGTCCTGGTGTCCGCCCGGCCCGGGTACGAAGGGCATGGGCCGAGTCTGCGCCGCGTCGCCCCAGTCGTGCACGGGACCCGCCGGGACGGGGGGCGCCACCCCGCGAAGCGAGGAGGCCGGTGCGTGGTCGGGCGGTCCCCATTGACCGGCGCCGGGCGGGGCGGCCCCCCAGGAAGACTCGTTCATCAGACCTCGAGGAGCTCGGATTCCTTGTGCTTGAGCAGCTCGTCCACCTGCGCGACGTACTTCGCGGTGGTGTCGTCGAGCTCCTTCTCGGCGCGGCGTACCTCGTCCTCGCCGGTTTCCTTGTCCTTGACCAGCTTGTCGAGGGTCTCCTTGGCCTTGCGGCGGACACTGCGGATCGAGATCTTCGCGTCCTCGCCCTTGTTCTTGGCGACCTTGATGAACTCCTTGCGGCGCTCCTCGGTCAGCTCGGGGAACGTCACCCGGATGATATTGCCGTCGTTGCTCGGGTTGACGCCGAGGTCGGAGTCGCGGATGGCCTGCTCGATGTTGCGCAGCGCGCTCTTGTCGAACGGGGTCACCACGGCCATCCGCGGTTCGGGAACCGAGAACGACGCCAGCTGGTTGATCGGCGTCATCGCACCGTAGTAGTCCGCCACGATCTTGTTGAACATCGCCGGGTGCGCACGCCCGGTGCGAATCGCGGCGAAGTCCTCCTTGGCGACCACGACGGCCTTCTCCATCTTCTCCTCGGCCTCGAGGAGGATCTCTTCGATCACCACTTGCTCCTGGTCTTTTCGGTAAGAAGCAGAGCCTCGCCCCTGCCGCGCGTCTTCTCCTGCACGGTGTCCGACCGGCAGGCCGTTGTCCATCCCCGTACCGGGGTCCGCCCCCGGCCGGGAACTGCCGCCCGTACGGGCCGATGCCCGTACGGAGTCACGGCAGTTGGGGCCGTCAGGCCCGGGTGCCCTGATCGCTGACGAGCGTGCCGATCTTCTCACCCTTCACCGCGCGCGCGATGTTGCCCTCGGCGAGCAGTTCGAACACGAGGATCGGGAGCTTGTTGTCCCGGCACAGCGTGATGGCGGTGGCGTCGGCGATCTTCAGATCCCGGGTGATGACCTCGCCGTATTCGAGGGCATCGAACTTCACCGCGTCCGGGTTCTTCTTGGGGTCGGAGTCGTAGACCCCGTCCACCCCGTTCTTGCCCATCAGCATCGCCTCGGCATCGATCTCCAGGGCGCGCTGGGCGGCGGTGGTGTCGGTGGAGAAGTACGGCATCCCCATGCCGGCGCCGAAGATGACGACCCGGCCCTTCTCCAGATGGCGCACCGCGCGCAGCGGAATGTAGGGCTCCGCAACCTGTCCCATGGTGATGGCCGTCTGGACGCGGGAGTCGATGCCCTCCTTCTCCAGGAAGTCCTGGAGGGCCAGACAGTTCATGACCGTGCCGAGCATGCCCATGTAGTCGGAGCGGGCCCGGTCCATGCCGCGCTGCTGGAGTTCGGCGCCGCGGAAGAAGTTTCCGCCGCCGATCACAATGGCGATCTCATAGCCTTCGCGCACCACGGCAGCGATCTCGCGGGCCATCGCGTGCACGACGTCGGGGTCGACGCCCAGTCCGCCGCCGCCGGCGAATGCTTCGCCCGACAGCTTCAGCAGGAAGCGTCGCCTGCCGCCGTGACCGGCATGGTCTGTGTGCGCGCCGTCGGCACCGTGAATCATTGAGCTCTCCTCGTGCACATACGAAGAAGGCCATTGCCGTGGGTCTGGTTCAGATCCCTGTGCGGCAATGGCCTCCTCGTCACATCTGCGGCCGGCCGTTGAGCGGCCGACTGCGTACGACCCTAGCGGGGTCGCAGGTCATTCGCTGCCTTCGCGACAGGCTCAGATGCCGACCTTGATGCGCGCGAAGCGCTTCAGGGTGACACCGGCCTCCTGGAGGACCTTCTCGACGGACTTCTTGTTGTCGAGCGCGTACGGCTGGCCGAGCAGCGTCGCGTCCTTGAAGAAGCCGTTGAGGCGACCCTCGACGATCTTCGGCAGGGCAGCCTCGGGCTTGCCCTCCGCACGCGTGGTCTCCTCGGCGACGCGGCGCTCGGCCTCGACGACCTCGGCCGGGACGTCGTCCTTGGAGAGGTACTTCGGGGCGAAGGCGGCGATGTGCTGCGCGACGCCCTTGGCGACCTCGGCGTTCTCCTTGTCGAGCTCGACAAGGACACCGATCTGCGGCGGCAGGTCGGGCATGGTGCGGTGCATGTAGACCGACACGTAGCCGTCGGAGAACTGCGCGAAGCGGTCCAGGACGATCTTCTCGCCCAGGGTGGCGTTGGCCTCGTCGACGAACGCCTGGACGGTCTTGCCGGCCTCGATCTCGGAGGCGAGCAGGGCCTCGATGTCGGCCGGAGAGGTCTTCGCGACGTGCGCGGCGATCTCGTTGGCGACGGCCTGGAACTTCTCGCCCTTGGCGACGAAGTCCGTCTCGCACTTCAGCTCGACGATGACACCGGAGGCGTTGTCGTCGGCGATCAGGGAGACCACGGCGCCGTTCTCGGCGGAGCGGCCCTCGCGCTTGGCGACGCCCTTCTGGCCCTTGATACGCAGCGCCTCGACGGCCTTGTCGACGTTGCCCTCGGCCTCGTCCAGGGCCTTCTTGCAGTCCATCATGCCGGCGCCGGTGAGCTCGCGGAGCTTCTTGACGTCAGCGGCGGTGTAGTTCGCCATGGTCTGTGAATCTCTTCTCGAAATCTCGAAGTCGAAAGATCTACGGGTGGACGGCGGGGGCGGCGCTTGTGGCGCCCTCCCCCGCCGTCATCAGCCGGTCCTGAGGTCAGGCCTGCTCGGAGTCCGCAGCCGGCTTCTCGGCCTCGGCGGCGGGAGCCTCGGCGGGCTTCTCGGCCTCGGCGGCCGGGGCCTCGGCGGCCGGGGCCTCGGTGGCCGGGGCCTCGGTGGCCGGGGCCTCGGCGGGCTTCTCGGCAGCCTCGTCGGAGTCCGCCTTCTTCTCGCCCTCGAGCAGGTCGCGCTCCCACTCGGCCAGCGGCTCGGCGGCAGCCTTGTCGCCGGGCTTCTGGTCGCCGGTGGCGGCACCGGAGCGGGCGATGAGGCCCTCGGCGACGGCGTCGGCGATCACGCGGGTGAGCAGGGTGACGGAGCGGATCGCGTCGTCGTTGCCCGGGATCTTGTAGTCGACCTCGTCCGGGTCGCAGTTGGTGTCGAGGATCGCGACGACCGGGATGTTGAGCTTGCGCGCCTCACCGACGGCAATGTGCTCCTTCTTGGTGTCCACGATCCAGACGGCGCTGGGCACCTTCTGCATCTCGCGGATACCGCCGAGGGTCTTCTCCAGCTTGGCCTTCTCGCGGGAGAGGACCAGGAGCTCCTTCTTGGTGAGGCCGGAGGCGGCCACATCCTCGAAGTCGATCTGCTCGAGCTCCTTCAGGCGCTGCAGGCGCTTGTAGACGGTCGAGAAGTTGGTCAGCATGCCGCCGAGCCAGCGCTGGTTCACGTAGGGCATGCCCACGCGGGTCGCCTGCTCGGCAATGGCCTCCTGGGCCTGCTTCTTCGTGCCGACGAACATGACGGAGCCGCCGTGGGCGACGGTCTCCTTGACGAACTCGTAGGCGCGGTCGATGTACGACAGCGACTGGAGCAGGTCGATGATGTAGATGCCGTTGCGCTCGGTGAAGATGAAGCGCTTCATCTTCGGGTTCCAGCGGCGGGTCTGGTGTCCGAAATGGACGCCGCTCTCCAGCAGCTCCCGCATCGTGACGACGGCCATGGCCGTACTCCTTGTTGTTCTCGGTTCCACTGCGGCCGGTCGGCCGCGGTGCCTGACGCCCCGACGCGCCTGCCGGGGAAGACACCTTGCGGAGCCGTCCGAGGACCGAGGAGCGCGGCCGTCGTGCTGCCCGAACGGGACTGGTGCACTGACGGCGGGGCGTGCGAAGTCGACCCGGTGACCCGGATCGCCATCAGAAGTGTACGGGACAGCCGATGCACCGGGCGACACGCATCATTTCGAGCCCCGGACGGGTGACACCGTTGTCCACAGCCGCCCGCTGATCCACAGCTTCGGACCAAGATCCCCCCGCCACGACGCAGTGCGCCACCGTCGGGACATGCGACAGACCACGCAGCAGGACACGCAACGGAACGCTCGACGCAACACTCGGCGAAATTCCGCCCCGGCCCGGAGCCCCGGCGTCTTCAGCGGCTTCCACGAACCCTTCTCGGGAACGACCGACGGTGAACGCCCGAGGAGGACTCACCACCGGCCGCGACGCCGGCCGGGTCCCTTTACCGGCCCTCCGTCTTCTCCTCTGTCTGCCCCCACCCGACCTTGGGGCCCGCCGCCGGCTCCCCGTCTGGTTTCCTGTCCCCTTTCCCCTCCCCGGTCACGGTTCCGGCCATCGGCGCCGTTACCGCCTGCGCCGCTCCGGGAGCGGGCCGGATTCGGGCCGAGCTGCTTCTTCCCGGCCCACGGGGCGGGCGCGCTGCTGGCCCCGGCCGTAGCCGCGGTGCTCGCGCTTCTGTCCCCCGCACCCGCGAGCGCTGCCGACGCTCCGCCCGTGGCCGCGGTGGCCGAGCGGGCCGCGGTGGCGGAGCGGGCCTCGGTGGCGGAGCGGGCCTCGGTGGCGGAGCGGGCCTCGGTGGCGGAGGGGGCCTCGGTGGCGGAGCACCGGGTGGAACGGGCTACAGGTCAGACACGTGGCGCGGCGATGAGACGTCCAGAGGGCGTGGCACAGGCCGAGGCAGCGGCACGGACCGAGAAGGCGGCACGGGCTCCGGCAGGGATGCATGCCGAGGTTGCGGGGCGCACCGACCCACCAGGGGTGGACAGGGCCTGGCCGGTCGGAGGCTCCACAGGTATAGGCCCCACGGTGGTGCGCGGCTGGGATCCGCCTCCTTCGCCCTGGGCAGCCGGGCATCGCGGCGTGGACCTGTCCGCGCCCGCGGGTGCGGTGGTACGGGCCGCGGCACCCGGCCGGGTCGCTTACGCCGGGACCGTCGCCGGCCGTGGCGTCCTGACGATCGAGATGTCCCGCTCGGGCCGTCCCCCCTTACGCACCACCTACGAACCTGTGCGCCCCACAGTCCGGAAAGGGCAGCTCGTCACAGCAGGCCAACCGGTCGCCGTCCTGCAACGCGGCCCATTCCACTGCCGGGCACCATGCCTCCACTGGGGCCTGCGCCGCGGCAAGCGCTACCTGGACCCGCTGTCACTGCTGCCGCGGAGCATGCTCCGCGGCGGCCCCTCGCGGCTGCTGCCGGTCTTCGGGGTTCCCGTCCCGACGGGTGACGGCACGATTCCCCGGCATCCGGGACCAGCGGAGCGACCGGAATCAGCAGTACCGGCGCAACCAGCCGTATCGGCAAAACCAGCAGCTCAGGGACGAAAGACGGCTCCGGCAGCAGCTGCCCTCATGGGAGCAGCCGGGCTCGCGATCGCAGCGATCTGGGCACTCGGCCGACTCCACCGGGCTCGCCAGGCCGGGAGCGAAGAAGGCATACAGAGGGGGCGGAATGGCAGCCGGCAGGCTATCCGGTGGGGTGGTGGGCGATCGATCACGAGGCAGCCGGTGCGCCCCGTGATCACCGGGAGGTGAGGCACCACCGAGCAGTGGCAACCACACCGTGGTCGCCAGGCTGCAAAGGCGGAGCTGCTGCACGACGGGGCACGCCGTCCCCCCCCCCGTTATGTTTTCCGCGGCTCCGCAACGGGGCCGCTGGCCTCTGGGCCCGGCATGACTGTTGCCCCCTGTCGAAGGCATGACCTGGGGGGTGG
>NZ_JBSHBP010000072.1:0-38896 GCF_053612065.1 Streptomyces sp. NPDC054765
GCAGACTGCGGACCTTCTTGCGGTCCCCAGCCTTTTCCGCCGCGAAGATCCTTTGCCTTAACCGCTGTATGTCCCGCTCGACTGAACGCCAGTTGACGGCATCCCACCCGAAGGGAACATCTTCAGGTCCGTTCACCGCAGCAGGCTCCGGTCGGGCCGAAGCCGTTTCGCAGTCTTCCACCGTGTCCAACGTTTCCTTTCCGTTCCAGCGTCTTGCATCGTTGATCTATCGCAGACTCACCAAGCCCACGTCAGCTCTCTTTCGAGCCGGGCACGATGCCCGTATCCGGCCGGTTGGCCGACGCGACCGCTGAGGGAAGCAGTCCTGGCGCGTCGGTTTCCCGTCGCCTTTCGGCGCACCGGCGTTGGCTTCTTGGGCTTTCCTGTTCCCACCAGGGGATTCACCTTCCTCACGGTCGGCCTACCCGCCGCTGTCTGCGTCGGGACTCTGATGGGGTTTCCGTGTTCCGCGTGGTGGAGATCCGACCGGGGTGGGTGCTTCCTTTACGCCGGGATGGTGGTGTCCACGCGACCGGCACAGCCTCACCAGTCGCCACCTGCCGCTTCTCAACGGCCAATCCTGTACTCCGGTCCCACAATCCATCTCCCGAAGGTGCTGATAACGACGCATACGGAAATTCACTGCACGTTCACCCGTCCGGTCTTCCCCAGCCGGTAACTCCTGGATGGCACAGGAGTCCTTGGGCCCTTCCGCGGGCTTCACACCACCCGGTTACCCAGGTCGCATGCCGCGGCGGGGAGAGCGTCTGGACACTCGCCCGATCGCAACGTCGAACATCACCTCCTCCGATCCCTCAACCGCTGCGATCACTCACATCACGCGACCTCACGTCGCACGACTGCGCTCAGCTCCTGCTGGGCTGCTGCGACAGCTCAGCGAGGAGGTCTTGCACCTCCTACGGTTTTCAGCGCCTCACGGCGCACTGCGACTTCGTGTCGCACCCAGCGCTCCGGACGGCACCGTTCTCCGCGACCAGTTCCTCGGACCAGAGGTCGGGTACATGGGCCGCGCCCGCCTGGTGGGTTTGGCTCAGGCGGCCGATTAGCCGAGGCGATTCTCACGCCTCGGCCCTCCACACCAAGAACCCCGGGCGCCGAACTGGAACCGCGCCACCGCCGGCGCGCGAGGGCCGAGGGCGACGTCCGCGCCGCACGCGTCCACGCCCGCACGCGCCCGCGCACGCGCGTAGCGCCACCTGCACCTGCGCGCCGCGCAGAACCAGATTCTGGCTGGAGATCATCCGTACCGCCCTGGAGCCGGACGGGGGCGCCAAATCTATAGATCAGATCGTCCGCAACGGAAACATCTGTTGGACAGGATTTCGGGCGCGCCCAAGTATGTCTCGTGCGGTAGCACAGTCAACGCGACACCAGAGTGGCCTACCGCCGAGTGGAGGCTGAAATGCCGAGTGAAGTGACCGAAGTAGTCGTCGTCGGGGCGGGCCAGGCCGGCGTGGCGATGAGCGAACACCTGGGAGCCCATGGCATACCACACATCGTCCTGGAGCGGCACCGTATCGCCGAGCGGTGGCGTTCGGAGCGGTGGGACTCCCTGGTTGCGAACGGGCCCGCGTGGCACGACCGGTTCCCGGGGCTGGAGTTCTCCGACGTCGCCCCCGACGCCTTCGCCTCGAAGGAGCAGGTCGCGGACTACTTCGTCGCGTACGCCGAGAAGGCCGGTGCCCCGGTTCGGTGCGGAGTCGAGGTGACGTCGGTGCGAAAGCGCGCCGGTCGGCCCGGCTTCCGGGTGGAGACGTCGGAAGGCTCCATCGATGCACGCTTCGTCGTGGCCGCGACCGGACCGTTCCAGCGGCCCGTGATCCCGCCCATCGTCCCGGACGGCGCCGTCCCCGTGCAGATCCACTCCAGCGGGTACCGCAACCCGGAGCAGCTGCCCGAGGGCGCGGTCCTCGTGGTCGGGGCCGGCTCGTCGGGGGTCCAGATCGCCGACGAGCTGTGCCGGTCCGGTCGCCGGGTCCTCCTCTCCGTCGGCCCGCACGACCGTCCTCCCCGCACGTACCGCGGACGTGACTTCTGCTGGTGGCTCGGTGTGCTCGGGTTCTGGGACGCGGAGACGCCTCCCCGGGGCGCCGAACATGTCACCATCGCGGTCAGCGGCGCCCGCGGCGGCCACACCGTGGACTTCCGGGCCCTGGCCGACACCAGCATCGAGCTCGTCGGCCTGACCTCGTCCTACGACGACGGCGTACTGCACTTCGCGCCGGATCTCGCCACGAACATCGCGCTCGGCGACGCCAAGTACCTGGCGCTCCTCCAGGCGGCGGACGCGTACGTCGAGCGCAATGGTCTCGACCTCCCCCAGGAGCCGGAGGCCCACGTCCTCGGGCCGGACCCGGAGTGCGTGACCGACCCTCGGCTGGAGCTCGACCTGGCCGCGGCCGGCGTCACCTCGATCGTCTGGGCAACGGGCTTCGCCGCCGATTACAGCTGGCTTGAGGTCGACGCGTTCGACGACAACGGCCGGCCGGACCAGCGCCGAGGCGTGTCCAGCGAGCCCGGCGTCTACTTCCTGGGCCTGCCCTGGCTGTCCCGCCGCGGATCGAGCTTCATCTGGGGTGTCTGGCACGACGCCAGGTACATCGCCGATCACCTCACGACCCAGCGAGGCTACCTCGCGTACGACACCACCGGCCGGCCCGACGCCGCGCCGGCGCCCCAGAAGAGCTGAGGAGCAGATGATGACCTCCACTAACGAAGGCCGCCAGGTGAAGGCCCCGATCGTCGCCGGCGGGCACACCCGGATCCGCCCGTTCAACACGCGCGACACCTATCCCGAGCAGAGCCTCGACAACGACCTCTGCCAGGCCGTCGTCGCCGGCGACACGGTGTACGTCCGGGGCCAGATCGGCCAGGACCTGGACACCAGCGAGTCGGTGGGCATCGGCGACGCCGAGGCGCAGGCCGAGCAGGCCATGGCGAACATCAAGATACTGCTCGAAGAGGCGGGCAGCCGGATGGAGCACCTGGTCAAGCTGACCATCTATCTGATCGACCCGCGATACCGCGAGGCGGTGTACCGCACCGTGGGCCGCTGGACCAAGGGCGTCCACCCGATCTCCACCGGCCTGGTGGTGTCGGCCCTGGCCCGCCCGGAGTGGCTGTGCGAGATCGACGCGATCGCCGTGATCCCCCGGGGGGAGCAAGCATGACGATCTCCCTGGTGGTCCGCGACGGCGAGCGCTTCGGCATCGTGGTCAGCTCGTCGAGTCCGGCGGTCGCCGCCCGGGTCGCCCATCTGCGGCCCGGGGTCGGCGCGGCGGCTTCGCAGAACATCACCGACCCCACGCTCGGCACAAGCCTGCTGGAGGGGCTGGCGGACCACGGCGACGCGGAACGCGCCCTGGCCGATGTCGTCGGCGCGGCGCGGAACGCGCAGACCATCGCCTACCGTCAGCTGACCGTGCTGGGCCGCTCCGGGCGGGGCTTCGCCCACAGCGGCCCGGGGACGCTGGGCAAGTACGCCGCGGCCACCGCGGACGGCGCGGTGGCGGCCGGCAACATGCTGTCCGGCGAGCACATTCCCGGCGTTCTCCTCGATGCCTGGTCTGCCGCCACCGGGGAGCTCGAAGAACGTCTGCTCACCGCCCTGAAGGCGGCTGTCGCGGCCGGCGGCGAGGAAGGGCCGGTGCACTCCGCGGGCCTGGCGGTCGTCGCGGACGTCGGCTGGCGGGTGACCGACCTGCGGGTGGACTGGGCCGCGGATCCCGTGGACCGGCTCGGCGAACTCGTCGACGTCTGGCTGCCACAGCGGGACGACTATGTGCGGCGCGGACTCGACCCCGCCTCCGCCCCCTCGTACGGCGTCCCGGGCGACCTGTGAGGGGCGCGCTGAAGGAGGCGGCCCGGCAGGCGGTCGACCGTCATGCCGAGGAACTGATCGGCCTTTCCGAGCGGCTGCACGCCGACCCGGAGACCGCCTGGGAGGAACACCGGGCCGCCGCCGCCGTACCCGAGCTGCTGGACCGCGCCGGATTCGATGTCACCTCGTCCTACCTGGGCCTGGACACCGCCTTCCACGCCCGGTTCGGCAGCGGGCCCGTACGGATCGCGTTGTGCGCCGAGTACGACGCGCTGCCCGGCCTCGGCCACGCGTGCGGGCACAACCTCATCGCGGCCGGTTCGGTCGGCGCCGCGCTCGGCCTGGCCGCCGTCGCCGACGACGCCGGCCTCACCGTGGAGGTCTACGGCACCCCGGCCGAGGAGGGCGGCGGCGGCAAGATCGAGATGCTCGACCGCGGAGCGTTCGCCGGGGTCGACCTCGCGATGATGGTGCACCCGGCGCCGGTCGACGTCGCCGAGGCCCGCCCGTTCGCGGTCAGCCACTCCACAATCTCCTACACCGGGAAGTCCGCGCACGCCGCCGCCTACCCGGAGGCCGGGATCAACGCGGCCGACGCCTTCACCGTGGCCCAGGTCGCCATCGGACTGCTGCGCCAGCAACTGCCGGCCTCGGCCAGGGTGCACGGCGTGGTGACACACGCCGGGGACGCGCCGAACGCCATCCCGGAGCGTTCGACCGGACGCTGGTACGTCAGGGCCGAGACGCTCGCCGAACTGGCCGAGCTGGAGCCACGCGTAGTCCGGGCCTTCGAGGCGGGCGCCCTCGCGACCGGCTGCGAGCTGGAGATCGAACCGGAGAGCAAACCGTACGCGGAGTTCCGCACGGACGAGACCGCTCTCGGGTACTACCGCACGAACGCCGTTGTTCTGGGCCGGAAGTTCGCGCCGCCCGGCCAAGCCGCACGGATGAACCGCGCTTCCACCGACATGGGCAACGTCTCGCAGGTGGTGCCGGCCATCCACCCCTACATCGGCATCGGTTCCCTGCCCGCCACCAACCACCAGCACGAGTTCGCCGCCCACTGCGTCGGCGGGCCGGCGCAGCGGGCCCTGCTCGACGGAGCGGTCGCGCTGGCCTGGACCGGTGTGGACCGAAGCGCGTCGGCCGAGGGAGCGGCGACGTGACGTGGGCGGTCGCCGCCGTGGCCACACGGATGACGACGGCTCCGTGTGGCCACGGCCCCGGGCCGGTCGCGCGGTGACGGCCGGCGTACTCGACCGGGCGTGGACGCACCCGAGCCCGACGGTCGCGGCGTCCGGGGCGCGCCTGCCCGGCGTTCCCTGCGCTGCCGGAACCCGTCTGAGCGGGTCGTTCACCGGCCCCCTCGATCCCCGACGCCCTGGAGGACACCGATGACCCGGAGGACCCCGATGCCCCTGACCCCCGGCCCCCAGCAGACCGCCCCGGCGGACAAGAGGTACCGGACGGAACACGACATGCTCGGTGACGTTGACGTCCCGGCGGACGCCTACTACGGGGCGCACACCGTCCGGGCGGTGGTCAACTTCCCCCTCACCGGGGAGACCCTCGCCGCCCGGCCGCACCTGATCAGCGCCCTGGCGGCGGTGAAGAACGCCGCGGCCCGCGCCAACGCCGAGGTCGGCGCCCTCGACCCGGCAATCGCGTCGGCCATCGCCGATGCCTGCGCCGAGATCCGTGACGGCGCGCTGCGGGACCAGTTCGTGGTCGACCTCATCCAGGGCGGCGCGGGCACCTCGACCAACATGAACGCCAACGAGGTGATCGCCAACCGGGCCCTGGAACTGCTCGGACGGCCCTCAGGGGAGTACTCCGTCCTGCATCCCCTCGACCACGTCAACCTCGGACAGAGCACCAACGATGTCTATCCGACCGCGGTGAAACTGGCGCTGGACGCGCACATTGCCGAACTGCTCGCCGCCCTGGTCTGCCTGCGCGAGGCATTCGCGGCCAAGGCCGCCGAGTTCGCCGACGTACTGAAGATGGGCCGCACCCAGTTGCAGGACGCCGTACCCATGACGCTGGGCCAGGAGTTCGGGGCGTTCGCGGTCACCCTCGCCGAGGATCAGCAGCGGCTCGCCGAGGCCAGGCTGCTGCTGCACGAACTCAACCTCGGCGGCACGGCGATCGGCACCGGGCTCAACGCCCGCCCGGGTTACCGGGAGCGCGCCATGGAGCACCTGCGCCGGTTGACGGGGATACCGACGCTCGTGTCGTCGCCTGACCTCATCGAGGCCACCCAGGACGTCGGCGTCTTCGTCCAGCTGTCCGGCGTGCTCAAGCGCATCGCCGTGAAACTGTCCAAAATCTGCAACGACCTGCGTCTGCTGTCCTCGGGACCGCAGGCCGGACTCGGCGAGATCACCCTTCCCGCGCGCCAGGCCGGATCGTCCATCATGCCCGGCAAGGTCAATCCGGTGATTCCCGAGGCGGTCAACCAGATCGCGTTCGAGGTCATCGGCAACGATGTGACCGTCACCCTCGCCGCCGAGGGCGGCCAGCTCCAGCTCAATGCCTTCGAGCCGGTCATCTACCGGAGCCTGAGCGCCGGCCTCGACCACCTCACCGCGGGGATCGGAGTCCTCACCGAACACTGCGTGCGGGGCATCACCGCCGACCGGCACCGGCTCGCGCAGACCGTCGCCGCCTCCACCGGCCTGGTCACCGCGCTCAGCCCGGCACTCGGCTACGAGACCGCCTGCGCCATCGCGCTGGAGGCACACCACACCGGCAGGCCCGCGCTCGACCTGATACGCGAGCGGGAGTTGCTGACCGAGGCGGAACTCCACGAACTCACCAGCCCTGCCTCTCTGACCGGCCGGCCCGCGCCCCAAGGGCACGGTACCGGCGGCACAGGCAGCACAACCCCAGCTTCTTCACCCGTCCCGCAAGGAGGTGCGTATGCCCACCATTAACAGCGGCGCCACGACGACTGAGGTCGAGGTGCCCACCGACGTGGTCGCACTGCGTAGGAGCGTTGCCGCAGGAGCCGTCGGCGTGTTCGTGCACTGGTTCGACTGGGCTGCCTACGCCTATCTCGCTGGTACCGTCGCGACCGTGTTCTTCCCTTCCGGGGACAGCACCAGCGGACTGCTCGCGGTGTTCGGAGTGTTCGCCGTCTCGTTCGGCATCCGACCGATCGGGGCCCTGGTGTTCGGGCCGCTCGGCGACAGGGTCGGCCGCAAGCGCACCCTGTCGCTGGTCATCTTCATGATGTCCGGCGCGACCCTGGCGATCGGCCTGCTGCCCGGCTACGCGACGATCGGGATCACAGCCCCGGTGCTCCTGGTGGTGCTGCGCCTGATCCAGGGCTTCGCCGCGGGCGGCGAGTTCGGCAGCGCGGCCAGCTTCCTCGCCGAGAGCGCGCCGCGACGCCGTCGCGGATTCGGTGTGAGCTGGCTGGAGGTCGGCTCCCTGCTCGGCTTCCTGGCAGGCTCGCTCGCCTTCCTGCTGCTGTCCACCGGGCTCGACGACCACCAGCTCACCTCCTGGGGCTGGCGTATCCCCTTCCTCATCGCCGCGCCGCTCGGCGTCATCGGTTTCATCATCCGCAGCAAGATCGAGGACACCCCGGAGTACCGGACCCTCGAAGCCAACAACGCTGTCCCGCGCAGCCCCGCCCGGGAGCTGCTCCGCTCCCACAAGCGGCAACTGCTCCAGGCGGCGGGCCTGATGGCGGCCATGCATGTCCCCTTCTACGCGGTCCTGACCTACCTGGTCACCTACGAGACCGACCATCTGGGCCACTCGGCCGACAGCGCGGCCCTGCTGTCCACCGTCATCTCCCTGCTGGGGCTGGTGCTCGTGCCGCTGTTCGGCGCGCTGTCCGACCGGGTGGGACGCAAGCCGGTGTTCATCGGGGCGACGGCGACCCTGCTGGTCGTCTCCACACCGGCCTTCCTGCTGATGCGGACCGGGGTCGTCGGAACCTGGATCGCCGGTCTGCTGCTCGGCGTGATCCTGGCGGCGATCCTCGGCACATACGCGGTGTGGTCGGCTGAGATCTTCCCCACCCGCACGCGTCAGAGCGGCCTGTCCATCGCCTACAACGTCACCGCAGCGCTGTTCGCCGGCACCGTGCCCTATGTGATGACCGTGCTCATCTCGGCGACGGGAAGCACTCTGGTGCCCGGCCCGTACCTGATGGTGTTCGCCCTGGGCGGCCTGATAGCCGCCCTGTCCCTGAAGGAGACCGCTGGTTCCGCGCTGCTGCGCCCCGAGGACGTCTCGGACGTACCCTCGGCGCAGGGGTAGCCGCCGCATAGGGTTAACCACGGACACGGTTCACCAGGCGCAGGGGTCTCGTATGACGTCACCGTTGGGTTTCACCCTCGTTCAGCTCCGTTATTTCCTGGTCGCCGCCGAGCGCGGTTCGATGACGGAGGCGTCGCTGGAGCTTCACATCGCGCAATCCGCCGTGTCCACGGCCATCCACAACCTGGAGCGGGAACTGCAGGTGCAGCTGTTCATCCGCCGACGGGGGCGGAGGCTGGCCCTGACACCCGCCGGGGAGCGGCTCCAACAGCAGGCAAGGGATCTGCTGGCCCGCGCCCGTGAGGTCGAGCGGGAGGCCCGGGGAGACGGTGAAACCATCTCCGGGCCGGTGGCCGTCGGCTGTTTCGTGACCCTGGCCCCCCACTATCTGCCGCCCCTGTTCAGTGAGTGCACCAGACGTCATCCGGGCATCGAGATCGAGGTGGTGGAGGCGGAGACGGACCAGCTCGTCCACGCCCTGGCGGCGGGACGCATCGACTTCGCCCTCACCTACGACCTCGGTCTGTCGGCCGAACCGGAACTGCGGAGCGAGACGATCGCCCGCGCCCCGGCCTACGTCATCGTCGCGGCCGATCACCCGCTGGCCGGCCAGGGCAGTGTGAGGCTGACCGAACTGTCCACGGAACCGCTCGTCCTGCTGGATCTCCCCCACAGCCGCGACTACTTCCGCTCACTGGTGGCAGCCACCGGCACCGCGCCCGATATCCGCTACCGCACCCAGAGCTACGAGACAGTGCGTTCCCTGGTGTCCCGGGGACTCGGATACTCCGTGCTCAACCAACGGCCGGCGACCAGTCGGACCTACAGCGGCGGTGAGATCGCGGAACTTGAGCTCCTGGACGCCGGCCCCCCGCTCGAAGTCAGGATCGCCTCTGTCGGCGGGATGACCCAGACCGCCCGCGCCCGAGCGGTGATGGACGTGCTGCGGGAGATCGCCCCCCGGCCCAGAAAGGTCTGAGGCGGCAGCCGCCCGCCGGGGAGGAATCCGGATCGTCCGCGCCGGGGCTCAGTCGTCCGTGAGACTGAGGTTCGGTACGCGCCAGGCGGCGATGACGACGGCGATCAGGGTGACGGCCGCGCCGGTGAGGAAGACGACCTGCATGGCGCTGACGTAGCCCTCCAGGAAGGGCTGGGCGAGACGGGCGTCGAGGGTGTGGAGGAAGGCGGAGTCCTCCAGGTTCACGGTGCCGTTCGGGCCCAGCACGCCCTTCAACGCCTCCGCGTTGCGGGGCTGTTCATGCCGGAAGGTGGTCACTACGGGGTGAGCGCCGAGGTGCGCCGGTGGACAGCCGGTGGACAGGGATTTTTCAGGGACTTTCAGCTCTGTCCCAGGGACTTTCCAGGGATTTTGCGCTGAGTAAGCGGGAAAGGCCCCGACAGCTCCGAAAGGCGCAAAGTCCCAGGTCAGGACAGTTTGCTGTGGGTCGATGGCACTCACCGGACTGTGTCTTGTGCAGTCCACATTGGCCAGGCGGCCATGCGCGGCTGAGGACCTGGCGGGCTTCGCGGGAGTCCACCCGCCTGCAGGCCTGCTGCTGCGCTGCTCCGGATGAATTCACCCTGGAGCAGCGCCAGTTGGCGGCATCGCCAGACGTGCTAGTAAGCGTAGAACCCCGACCCCGACTTCCGGCCCAGCCGGCCCGCGTCCACCATGCGCGCGAGCAGCGGGGGAGCGGCGTACAGGGGCTCCTTGTACTCCTCGTACATGGAGGCGGCGACCGAGGCCACGGTGTCCAGGCCGATCAGATCGGTCAGCTTGAGCGGGCCCATCGGGTGGGCGCAGCCCAGCTCCATGCCGTTGTCGATGTCCTCGCGGCTGGCGATGCCCGACTCGAACATCCGGATCGCGGAGAGCAGATACGGGATGAGCAGGGCGTTGACGACGAAGCCCGAGCGGTCCTGGGCGCGGATCGCATGCTTGTCCAGCACGTCCTGCACCAGCGCCTCGGCGCGCTTGATGGTCTCCTCGCCGGTGGTCAGGGCCGGGATCAGTTCGACGAGCTTCTGCACCGGAGCCGGGTTGAAGAAGTGGATCCCGATGACCTGGTCCGGGCGGGAGGTGGCGACCGCCAGCTTCACCAGCGGGATCGACGAGGTGTTGGACGCCAAGATGGCGTCCGGACGGGTGATCACCTGGTCGAGGACCTGGAAGATCTCCGTCTTGATCTGCTCGTTCTCCACCACGGCCTCGATGACGAGATCGCGGTCGGCGAACTCCCCGAGGTCGGTGGTGAAGCTGAGCCGGTCGAGCGTCGCGTCGCGCTCCTCAGCAGTGATCTTGCCGCGCTCGGCGGCCTTGCCGAGAGAGTTGGTCAAACGGGTGCGACCCAGCTCCAGAGCTTCGCCGGTGGTCTCGGCGACCATGACGTCCAGTCCGGCGCGGGCGCACACCTCGGCGATGCCTGCGCCCATCTGGCCGCAACCGACCACTCCGACGCGTGCAATGTCGGTGAAAGTGTCCGTCACCTCGTGCCTTTCGCTGATCTTCAGGACCGGCGGTACGCCGTAAGGGTCCGGCACCCGCCTCGGCCCCGACGTTACTCCGCGCGGTGCTGCGCCAAGGCCGCCGGGGCAGGCATTCTGGGCCCTCCGTACGGGACGAACCGGACAACCTGGGGATTTTTGATGAGACGTATCACCCGCAGAGGGTTTGCCGTGGCCACGCTGGGCGCCGCGTCCGCTCTGTTCACCACGGGGGCGGCGCCCGCGGACGGTGTGGCGCGGCGCGAGATGCGCGGCATGTGGCTGGCGACCGTCGCCAACCTGGACTGGCCCTCCAGCGCGAAGCTCCCGCCCGCCGAGCAACAGCGCGAACTGCGCGCCCACTTCGACACGGCCGTCGCCCGCAAGCTCAACACGGTGTTCTTTCAGGTGCGGCCCACCGCGGATGCCCTGTGGCCCTCCCCGTACGAGCCATGGGCGCAGTGCCTGACCGGGCAGCAGGGCCGCGATCCGGGCTGGGACCCGCTCGACTTCGCGGTCCGCGAGGCCCACCGGCGCAATCTCGAACTGCACGCCTGGTGCAACCCGTACCGGGTCGCCAACCACACCGACCCCGGACGGCTCACACCGGACCACCCCGCCCGGCGGCATCCCGGCTGGGTCCTCCCGTACGGCGGCAAGCTCTACTACAACCCCGGGCTGCCGGAGGTCCGGGGCTTCGTCCAGGACGCGATGTCCGACGCGGTGCAGCGCTACCCGGTCGACGGGGTGCACTTCGACGACTACTTCTATCCGTACCCGGTCGCGGGGCAGCGCTTCGACGACGATGCGGCGTTCGAGGAGTACGGCAGCGGCTTCGAGAGCCGGGCGGCCTGGCGCCGGGACAACATCGACCGGCTGGTGTACGAGATGGCGGCCAGGCTCCATGACGGGAGCGGACGGGCCGGGCGCCGGGTGCGGTTCGGTGTCAGCCCCTTCGCGGTCTGGCGCAACCGCACCACCGATCAGCAGGGCTCCCGTACCCAGGCCGGGGTGCAGGCCTACGACGATCTGTACGCCGACACCCGACGCTGGGTGCGCGAGGGGTGGATCGACTACATCGTGCCGCAGGTCTACTGGCCCCTCGGATTCCCCGCCGCCGACTACGCCGAACTGGTGCCCTGGTGGGCGCGGACCGTCGACGGCACCGGAGTGGACCTCTACATCGGCGAGGCCCTGTACAAGGCGGGTGACGCCCAGCCGGCCGCCTGGAAGGACCCGGCCGAACTCTCCCGCCATCTCACCTTCGCCCGCGGCTATCCGCAGGTGGGCGGCCATGTCTACTTCTCGGCGAAGGAGGTGGCCAAGGACCGGGTGGGCGCCCTGGCGCGGATCGTGCGCGACCACTACGACGGCGCGGCGCGGACATAGCGCGGCCCGCGCGGACGCCGGAAGGGTCCACGCGGACCGGGGCGGTGTTGCGCCGAAGGCTTTCCGCTACCGGCCGGGGCCGGGCCCGCCGGCCGGCCGGTGCCTACCGGCCGGGGTCGACGTCGGTGACCTTGCCCTGCCGGACGACGCAGTCGGGGCCCGGCGACATGATCGCCTCGTGCCCGTCCTCGGCGCGGACGCGGTAGGGCGGATCGCCGTTCGTTCCCATGACTTCGACTATTTCGACGACCCGGTCGTGATGCCCCACGGTCCTGCCGTGCACCACCAGCCGGTCGCCCCTGTTTGCATGCATCAGGGTCCTCCCCGCCTCGGGGCGGCCGTACGACCGGTAGGCCGGCCAGTACGGCGGCCGACGGTTGAACGGCCAACGATTTTCACGGTTCACGGGCCTCGGGTGACCCGGACGGCGGTTCCTGCCGTCGCGGCAAGTTTACGTCCGCGGGCCGCGACAGCGCCCGGTAAGTGCAGTTTCATCCCGCTCCGACGGCCCGGCCGGCTCATCCACGGGTCCGCTGGGTGACCGCGATGCACGCCAGAACGGCCAGCGCCGCCGCGGGAGCGGCCGGCGGCAGCCGCTCGCCGAGCAGCAGCACGGACCACACCAGGGTCAGCAGCGGCTGGGCGAGCTGCAGCTGACTCGCCTTGGAGATGCCGATCGCGGCCATTCCGCGGTACCAGACGACCATCCCGAAGAACTGCGAGCCGATCGCCAGCCACAGCAGCCCGGCGACCGCGTGCACGGTGAGCCGCAGCGGCTCCGCGGACAGCGCGACCGCCGCGCCCGCCACCGTCACCGGAAGCGCCAGCACCAGCGCCCAGCCGATCACCTGCCAGCCCGGCATATGGCGGGCGAGCCGGCCGCCCTCGGTGTAGCCGGCCGCGCACACCAGCAGCGACGCGAACAGCAGCAGATCCCCGCGGCCCGGCGCCCCGCCGCTCTGCTGCACCGCGAAGGCGATGACGACGACGGCGCCGACCAGCGAGGCGACCCAGAACGTGCGGGAGGGCCGGGCGCCGGTCCGTACGGCCGAGAAGGCGGCGGTGGTCAGCGGCAGCAGGCCGACGACGACGGCCGCGTGCGAGGTGGTGGAGGTCTGCAGCGCGAGGGTGGTCAGCAGCGGGAAGCCGAGGACCACACCGCCCGCGACCACCGCGATGCCCAGCCAGTGGCGCCGCTCCGGGAGGGGCACCCGGAACACGGCCAGCGCGCCGCCGGCCAGCGCGGTGGCCAGCACGCTGCGCAGCATCACCACCGTCCAGGGGCCCATCCCCTCCAGGGCCCAGGCGGTCGCGGGGAAGGTGAGCGAGAAGGCGGCGACGCCGAGTGCGGCGAGCAGGGCGCCCCGGCTGACGAGCGCGCTGCGGGCGGGGGCGGCGGTCTCCGGGGTGCTCCGGGCCGGGGCGGCCGGGGCTCCCGGGGTGCTGACCGCTATCGCGACCGAGGTAGTAGCGCTATCGTTGTCTCTCATGCAAGAGCGTAGCAGTGGTGCCGAGCTGGCCGCGATCCTCCGTACGGAGCTGAACCGCTACTCTCCGGGAGAGAAGCTGCCCTCAAGCCGGGTCCTCGTGGAGCGGCATCGCGTCAGCCCGGTGACCGTCTCCCGGGCGCTCGCCGAGCTGGCGGCGGAGGGCCTGGTCGTGACCCGGCCCGGTGCCGGGGCCTTCCGCGCCGAGCCGCACCGCGAGGAGCCCCGGCCGATCGACACCTCCTGGCAGGAGATCGCGCTGAGCGCCGAGCCGGCCGGCGACCAGGTGCCACGCAGCGTCGACGCCTCGGGTGTGCTGGCCACGCTCGCCACCCCGGCCCCCGGCGTCATCGAACTCACCGGCGGCTATCTGCACCCCGATCTGCAGCCCGAACGCGCCCTCGCCGCCGCACTGGCACGGGCCGGACGGCGGCCGGGCGCCTGGGCCCGGCCCACGGTCGCGGGCGTGCCGGAGCTGCGCGCCTGGTTCGCACGGGAGATCGCCGGACCCGGCGGCCCGCTCGCCGCCAGCGACGTACTGATCACCGGGGGCGGCCAGAGCGCGCTGACCGCCGCACTGCGCGCCCTCGCCGCCCCCGGCGCCCCGGTCCTCGTCGAGTCCCCCACCTACCCGGGCATGCTGGCCGTTGCCCGTGCCTCCGGACTGCGGCCGGTCCCCGTACCGGTGGATGCGGACGGGGTCCGTACGGATCTGCTCGCCGATGCCTTCCGTGCCAGCGGCGCGCGGCTGTTCGTCTGCCAGCCGCTGTTCCAGAACCCGACCGGCGCCGTGCTGGCCGACGGACGGCGGCGCGAGGTGCTGCGGGTGGCCCGCGCGGCCGGCGCCTTCGTGATCGAGGACGACTTCGCGCGGTTGCTGGTCCACGGCGATGCCCCCGCGCTGCCGCCGACCCTGATCGCGGACGACCGGGACGGCACGGTCGTCCATGTCCGCTCGCTCACCAAGGCCACCTCCCCCAACCTGCGGGTGGGCGCCCTGGCCGCCCACGGTCCGGTGCTCGACCGGCTGCGCGCCATCCAGGTCGTCGACAGTTTCTTCGTGCCGGGCCCGCTCCAGGAAACCGCCCTGGAACTCGTCGGATCGCCCGCCTGGACCCGCCATCTGCGGCTGATCTCCGGCGAGTTGACCGCCCGCCGCAATGCCCTGACCGCAGCCCTGCACCAGCAGCTGCCCGCACTCGCCGAGCGGGGGGCGGGGTACGGCCAGGCCCCCGCGCCGGGCGGCCTGTACGTCCCGTCGGGCGGCTACCACCTCTGGCTGCGGCTGCCGGACGGCACCGACGACGCGGCGCTGACCGGTGCGGCACTGCGGGCGGGCGTCGCGGTCGCGGCCGGCCGGCCGTACTTCGCCGCCGAGCCGCCGGCCGCGCATCTGCGGCTGAGCTTCGCGGCCGCGGCCGGCCCCGACGAGATCACGGAGGGGGTCCGCAGGCTCCGTACGGCGTGCGCGGAGCTGGGGGTTCCGGCGGGCTGACGGGCCGGGCGGGGGCCGTGACGCACGGGCCGGCCGTCGCGAGGGGGCGGGCCGCCGGTCCGCCCGCGCCGCTCATCGGGTCGACGCCGCCCCCGCCCTTCTGCGAACCTCCCGGCATGAACGATCACGCCCTCGACGGCTACGAGATCTCCACCGACCCGGCGCGCCTGGACGCCGGCCTGGTCCACCACTGGCTGTCCACCGACTCCTACTGGGCCGTGGACCGGCCCCGGGAGCTGCACGACCGCGCCGTCGCGGGCTCGCTCAACTTCGGTCTGTACCGGTCCGGTTCCGGCCGCCAGGCCGGATACGCCCGGGTGGTCACCGACCACGCCACCTTCGCCTGGCTCTGCGATGTCTACATCTGCCGCGACGACCGCGGCAAGGGCCTGGGCACCGCTCTGGTCGAGGCCGTCGCCGACCATCTGGCGCCGAGCGGGCTGAGCCGGCTGACCCTCGCCACCAAGGACGCGCACGGTGTGTACGAGAAGGTCGGCTTCCGGTCCCTGGTGTCCCCGGAGCAGTGGATGACCCTCGGGCTGGTCGATCCGGGTCCTGTCGAGATCTGATCAACCGGGGCGGCCGGGGCGCTGCTGCTCATACCATCGGCGCATGAGCGTCCGACTCAAGCTGCTCGCCGCCGGCCGTGGCTCCTCGCTGCTCGGAACCCGGTTCGGTGACGACCGCCCGCTCGACGCCACCGGATGGTACGAGGCAGAGCGGGCCGCGCCCGTCCTGTGCCGGCTCGCCGCCGCCGAGCTGCGCTACTGCTCGCCGTCCCCGCGCTGCCGGGACACCGGCGAGGTCCTCGGGCTGCGCCCGCTGCCCCAACCGGCGCTGCGCGACTGTGACATGGGGCGCTGGCAGGGCCGCACGCTGGGCGAGGTCGCCGCCGAAGAACCGCGCGCGGTCGATGCCTGGCTCGCCGACCCGCGCTCCGCACCGCACGGCGGGGAGTCCCTGCTCGCGTTCATCATCCGGATCGGCGGCTGGCTGGACACCCGGCCGGTCGAGGATGCCGGCGGACTGCTCGCGGTCGCCGAGCCCGGCGTCGTCCGCGCCGCGCTGGTCTATGCGCTCCAGGCGCCGCCGCATTCGTTCTGGCGGATAGACGTCCGGCCGCTGTCGGTGACCACTCTCACCGGCCGGTCCGGCACATGGGACCTTCAGCTGGAGGCGTGACGCGGCGCCCGGTCACGGTGCGCCGTCCGCCGGGACGTGCCGCGTGCCGCGGCCGCCGGCAGGTGAGCGCGGCCTGGACGGCGAGCGTGACCGGCACCGCGCACGGGATCTGCCGGGCGAGGGAGCCCGCCCGCCCCGGCGAGGGCCCCGACCTTCCAGGTGGGGGGCATCCGGCAACGATGCCTCCTGGCGCGGTGTGAGGTGCACGTGCCGGGAACCGCCTGGCCGCACCACCCGGAAAGCCCATCCCGCCCGTTCCGCCGTCCGGGGCGTGCGAACCCGTGTGACCTGCGGAAAGAGGCGGCTGCCGGGGCCTTGCCCGGCAGTTGGCCCCGGGTGTGGCAGACCATCGAGGTGCGTACCGCCGGGCCGGGCGCTTCTCTCGGGTTATGCACATAAGCCACATTCCTCTGTACGCGCTGGCGGCCGGCGCCCTGGCGGTGTCCGTCACGCTCTTCGGCGGCGACGACGGTGCGGGGGCCGCTGCCGGGGCCGTCAACGGGACGGTGACCGACTCCGTTGCCGCGGCCGACCCCGCCCCGGACACCGCGAACGCGGTGGTCGTCCAGCCCGACCCGGTGGCACCGGGCGGCGCGTTCTCCGTCTCCGACGGCGGCAGCTGCCCGGGGGACACCGCGGAGGCCACCGTCGACGACACGGACATCCCCGCGATGCGGCTGTCCGCCCAGAGCACCCAGATCGGTGGCACCGCGATCGTGCCGGAGGGCACCGCGCCCGGTGCCTACCGGGTCACCCTCATCTGCGGCGGCGCGGCCGGAGCCCGGCAGAGCGCACTGGACACCGGCCGGGCGGACGACGAGGAACACGGCGCGGCACACGGCACGGAGGACGGCGACGACCACGGCGACGTCCACGGTGGCGGACGTGGTGGCGGACGTGGTGGCGGACGTGGTGGCGGACGTGGCGAAGAACGCGGAAAGGAAGCCGGCGACGGCCGGAAGACCCTGACCGGCACCATGATCGTCTCCGGCGGGTCCGACGAGGTGGTGCCCCGGGGCGGCGCGGACACCGGCCTCGGCGGCGCGGCCGGCGCCGGCCACACGGTCACCACCGCGGCCGGTGTGCTGCTGCTCGCCGCGGCCGGCCGGGGAGCCCTCACCCGCCGCCGGCGCTCCCACGGCACCGGGAGCCGACGGCGGTGACCGGGCATCCGGCACGGCGCGGCCTGGTCACCGGTCTCGTCACGGCCCTCGCCATGGCGGGGGTGCTCGCGCTCACCGCCGTCCATCTGCGTGACCGCGATGCCACCAGCGAGGTCGACGACGGCACCCACACCGTGCCGCGCGCCGAGATCGCCAGAACGATCAGCGGCCGGCTCACCCTGCCCTTCCGCAGCGGGCCGGACGCGGTGCACTGCTCCGGCGACCTGCGGGCCGTGCCGTACGCGGAAGTGCACTGCACGGCGCACTTCCCCCTCGGCCCGGACCGCCATCTGACCGTCGAGGTCACCCGCGTCCGCCACGACAAGGTCACCTACCGGCCCCGCTCCCTGCCCCGCTGAACGGACGCGCGCCGGGACCTACGGCGCGAGCCGTGCCGCCGTCGGGCTGCCGGACAGCCATGCGTTCGCCGCCTCGACCCGTCCGCCCACCTGCAGTTTTGCGTAGGCGTGCTCCAGATGCTTGTCGACGGTGCGCGGGCTGATCGCCAGCCGGCGGGCGATCTGCTGATTCGTCAGACCGCGGGCGAGCAGGGCGAGTACGGCCGACTCGCGGCGGGTGACGGGGGAGTGCGGGGGCGTCGGCGGCGGGGCGAGCCGGTTGAGGACGCGGCTGAGCCGGGTGCGCAGCAGGCCGGCGGCCGCCACATCGGCGTCGGAGAAGTCGCTGCCGCTGCGGCTGATCGCGACGCACACCTTCCGGGGTACCCCGGCGGCGTACCCCGCGGGGAACGACATCGCGAGCTGCTGCTCGGCGTCCAACGGGTGGTAGACGTCGGCGTAGGCGGCGAGGGCATGGAATTCGCTGCGGGTCTGGAGCGTCGAGCGGCGCATCGGGGTGCCCGGACCGAGGGTGGTGTGGGTGACGAGGGAGTCGGCCGCCGACTCCCGGGCGAACGCGTCCCGTACGTCCTCGGTCAGCAGGCCGGCGGGCAGGGTGAGCGGCCGGTCGGCGGTGCCGGCGCGGGGGGACCAGATGATGCTGTCGCCGGGAACGGCGCCGAGCAGCAGCGGCAGCAGGGCCGGAACAAGGGGCTCCTCGTCGACGGCATCGATCAGAAGGTCCACGACGGCGAGAATGCGTCGCAGGCCGGCCTCCGCGGCCGCGCTCATGTCTCCAGCGTGCCGAGGGGGCAGGGGCCCGTCAAGCGAGGGCCACCCGGCCGGCCGGGGGAAGACCGGCCGGGCGCGTCAGGCGCTCAGCGCCCGACGGCATAGACGCGGTTGACGGGGCTTTCGGCGGCGAGTCGCCAGTGGTGGAATCCGGCCTCGTCGGCGATCTGCCGCATCGCCTCCTCACCCGCGTGGTTTCCCAGTGCCTGCGGACCGTGCTGGGCCAGCGCGGACGGCAGGCAGACGGCCACCGAGGTGGCGGTCAGCGTCCGGCCGACGGGGTTGGCGTTCTCCTGGGCGTTGCCCGAGGTGTTCGGCTCGACGATCATGCAGGTTCCGTCGTCGGCCAGTGCCTCCTCGGCGTGGTGCAGCGCGCCGCCCGGATCACCGGTGTCGTGCAGACAGTCGAAGAATGTGATCAGGTCGAAGTCCTCGCCCGGGAAGTCCTGGGCGGTGGCGACCTCGAAGCTGACCCGGTCGTCCAGTCCCTGCCCGGCCGCGATGCCGCGGGCCGCTTCGACGGACGGCCGGTGGAAGTCGAAGCCCTCGAAGTGCGAGCTGGGGAAGGCCTGCGCCATCAGCGTCGTGGAGTAGCCGTAGCCGCACCCGACGTCCGCGACGCGGGCACCGCGCTCCAGTTTCTCCACCACGCCGTCCAGCGCGGTCAGCCACTGGGGAACCAGCGCGGCCGCGTAGCCGGGGCGGAAGAACTTCGCGGCGCCGGTGAACAGCGCCGGGCCGTGCTCCTCCCAGCCGACGCCCTCGCCGGTGCGGAAGGCCTCCATGAGGATGTCCTCGGTGGCGTAGAGGGCCTGCAGCAGTGTCGAGAAGCCCGCCGCGTACGTCGGCAGCTCCGGGTCCGCCAGGACGGCGGCGTGCTCATCGGGCAGCAGATAGGTGTCGGTGCCGGGCGCATAGCTGACGTACTCGCCGGCGACCTGGGCGGCCAGCCATTCGCGGACATAGCGCTCGACCAGCCCGGTGCGGGCGGCGAGCTCTGCGGAGGTGAGCGGACCGGCGCCGGCCATGGCCGGGTACAGGCCGAGACGGTCGCCGAGCGAGGTGCACAGACCGGCGGCCGCGGCACCGCTGTCGCTGATCACCTTCTCCAGGAAGCGCTGTACCCGGTCCTCGTCCACCGTGGCGCCGGGTGTGACATCGGCGGAGGCCGTCATCGCGCTCACCTCCTCGTCCTCTCCCACTGGAGCAGGACGGCCGCCCCGCGCGCCATACGGGATTCGCCGTATACGGCGGCCGGGCGCACCGGCCGACAATGGCAGGAGGAGGTGCACCATGCGCAAGAAGGTCGACTGCCGGGACTACCCGAGCGAGATGAACTGCACCCTCGTCATCTCCGGCGAGGAGGAGGAAGTGGTCCGCGCCGCCAGCGAGCACGCAGTATCCGTCCACGGCCACGAGGACAGCCCGCAGCTGCGGGAACAGATCAGGTCGTCCATGAAGGACGAGGTTCCGCAGCACGCCTGAAGCGCGGCAGCGCATGCCGCCCCTGCCCCGGGGCGGCCATTCCGCCGTGCCGATTGCGGCCGCGGGGAGCGCCCCGGCCGGGCGTTACGACCTACGGCGGGGCTTGCCCCGTTTGCCACCGCCCCCGGCGCCTCCGGAACCGCTCCGGGGGCTCTTGCCGGCCGGCTTGCCCGGCTTGCCGGCCGCGGGCTTCCGCCGCGCGCCGCCCTTGTCGGGACGCTTGCCCTTCGGCTGTGCCGGGGCCGGCTCCGGGCGGCGCCCGCGTGAGCTGTTGACGGTCCGCCCGCGGACGATCCCGATGAAGTCCTCCACCAGGTCCGTGGTCGCGTCCTGCGGCCACGACAGCGCGACGCGGGACGCGGGGGCGTCCGCGACCGGCCGGTACGTGAGGTCCTTGCGGTGGTGCAGACGGGCGAGGGACTGCGGGACGACGAGCAGCCCCACCCCTGCCGCGACCAGTTCGACGGCGTCCGCCGTCGTGGCGGGGCGCTCGTTCGCGGGCCGTCCCGGACGCGGCTCCCAGCCGAGGGTGTCATCGAGCGGATGGAGCACGATCTCGTCGGCCAGATCCTCCGTCGACACCTCGTCGACCGCCGTCACGAGGTGGTCCTTCGGGGCCACGACCACCGTCGTCTCGGTGTAGAGCGGGATCGCGCTGAGATCCGGCCGGTCGACCGGCAACCGCACAAAACCCGCGTCGGCGCCGCCGCTCCGCAGGACGTCGAAGGCTTCTGCGGCGGACACCGGGACAAGGGCCAGGGGGACGTCGGGCAGCCGCTCGTTCCAGATCCGCACCCACTTCGAGGGCGTCACCCCCGGGACGTACGCGAGCCGGAACGAAGGGGATGCTTCCGAGTCAGTCACTGCGCCAGGCTACCGGTCGTGGTCGGAGGTAGCGCACACGATCGATACCCTTGACACATGACGTCGCACCAGACCACCCAGACGATGAAGCCCGCAACCGCGGCCAAGAAGCTGGGTGTGTACCTCGAGGCCACCCCCGCCGAGTTCCAGGAGGGTGTCGTCTCGCGCACCGAATTGAACGCGCTGCAGGCCGATCCGCCCCAGTGGCTGCAGGAGCTGCGGCGCAACGGCCCGCACCCCCGGCCGGTGGTGGCGGCGAAGCTGGGCATCTCCATCTCGGGCCTGGCACGTGGCGGGGTCACCGAGGCCCTCACCACGGAGCAGATCGACGCGCTGAAGACGGAGAGCCCCCAGTGGCTGCAGCAGGAGCGCGCCACCCAGGCCGAGGTCCGCAAGGAAGCCGCGCGCATCAAGGAGAAGAACGCGGCCCGCGGCGACCAGGCCGGCTGACCGCGCTTTCGGCCCCGCTCCCCGGCCGCCTCCGTCCCGCGGATGCGGCGGGGCGTGCCCAGGAGGCCGCCGGGGGATGAGGTGGCCGCCGTAGGGCGGCGGAGGCCGGGAGAGCCGGCACACCCCGGAAAACACACTCACCAAATAAGCGCAATGAGTAAACTTTCATAGTGGGTGCACTTCGGGATACGGTGGATCCGTGACCGAACCGACCGGGCGCCGTGAGCGCAAGAAGGCCCGAACCCGTCAGTCGCTCGCCGATGCCGCACTCCGGCTCTTCCTCGACCGCGGCTACGACCAGGTCGGCGTCAAGGACGTCGCCGACGCCGCCGATGTCTCGGTGACCACCCTGTTCAAACACTTCCCCAGCAAGGAAGCGCTGGTCTTCGACCAGGACGACGACATCGAGGCGGCACTCGTCGCCGCCGTACGGGAACGCGCTCCCGGCCGGTCGATCCCGCAGGCGCTGCGCGAGCACGTCCTGCTGGCGCAGGCGCCCGCCGCGGACCCCCGGTTCGCGGCGTTCTTGCGCATGGTGGACGACACCCCGGCGCTGCGCGACTGCGCCCACCGCATGTGGATGCGCCACGAAGACGCCGTGGCGCGGGCCATCGCCGAGGAGGCCGGCGTCCCCGAAGGCGATGTCGCCTGCGCCGCCCTGGCCCGCTTCGCGCTGGAAGCCCGTGGCCTCATCCGGCGCCACCCCGACCCGCGCCGCGCCGCCGAAGAAGCCTTCGCCCTGCTCGAACACGGCTGGGCAGCATCCCACCCCGAGGCCTGACCGGCTCCACCCGGAGTGAACCGCAGTCGCCCGGCCCCGGATTCAGGAGACGAGGCGGGCCATCGCGCCCCCGCCGGTGGCTACGCCGCCCTGCGGCACGGGCGTGCGGAAGGGCGGCGTGTCCTGTGGGCAGGTTGTTCCGGCCGGCGGGAGGGTGCCGTCGATGAAGTAACGGCTCTCGTAGGCATGGACGCAGCTGCTGGGGTTGATCAGTGCGGTGTGCCCGTACCCGTGGAGGGTGAGCAGACGGGCGTCGGCCAGCTCTTCGGCCATGGCCTGCGCGCCCCGGT
The DNA here is from genome assembly GCF_053612065.1 of Streptomyces sp. NPDC054765. NCBI lineage: Bacteria > Bacillati > Actinomycetota > Actinomycetes > Kitasatosporales > Streptomycetaceae > Streptomyces > Streptomyces sp. NPDC054765. The sequence continues at coordinate 22,317 of NZ_JBSHBP010000072.1, forward strand.
AGGGAGTGGCGGGGTCGTAGGCGGTGCCGACCACCAGGACGGTGTGCGCCGTGGGGTGGTTCCACGGGCCGGTGTAGCGGTTGGCGGCTTCGGCCGGCCAGGTGGCGCACGGCTCGGCAGCCCAGGTCCAGAAGCGTCCGGCGACGCCCGCCCGGATGGCGGCGGCCTCCTCCAGCGCGTGATAGACGCCGGGGTCACGGGGGTTGGGGCTGTCGGAGCACAGCACGGCAGCCGCCTGTTCCTCGCCCGTGTACGGAGCCGGGAGCGGTGCGGGCGGGGGCGGCGACTGCTCCGGGCGGCGGCCCTGCCAGAGCTGCTGCAGCCTGCCGGCGAGGTCCGTCCATCCGGGGTGGACCGTCTTGAGGCTGTTCACGACGTCACCGACGGTCCGGCCGTAGGTCCACGTGCCCTGGGGACGCTCCCGCAGGCGCCGCATCAGCTGGTCGAACTTGTCCCGGGTCGCCCTCGGGCCGCCGGCGGAGAAGGCGCAGCGGTCGGTGGTCGTGGCGCCGCACAGGGCCAGGAACCGGTCCAGGGTTGCGGCCGCGCCGAGGTCCGCACCCATGCGCAGGAAGACCGGGAGCCGGGGGGCGCGGTGCGCGGCGTGGTCCGTCCAGGCCTGCGGGTCGATATTGCTGTCGAGGGCCAGGGCACGGACCTTGCCGGGGAAGAGGTTGGCGTAGGTGGCGCCCAGGAACGAGCCGTAGGAGATCCCGAGGTAGGTGAGTTGGGGGTCGCCCACCGCCTGACGGAGCCGGTCGAGATCGCGGGCGGTGTCGGCGGTCGGCACATGGCGCAGGAGCTGGGGGTCGCGCTGTTCGCAGCGCCGGGCCAGATCTTTGTACGCGGCGATCCAGGCCGTCCGCTGCCGGCTGCCGGCCGGGAAGCCGGCCGGTTTGCCGGACATCCAGGCGCCTGCCTCCTCGGGGCTGCCGAAGCAGTTCACCGCGGTGCTGTTGCCGACTCCGCGGGGGTCCCAGCTGACGATGTCGAACCGCTCGCGTACCCGCTGCGGGAAGAAGTCGTACAGCTCCGGCATCTGTACCGTCCCGGGGCCGCCGGGCCCGCCGGGGTTGAAGAACAGGGTGCCGATGCGTCGTCCGGGGCCGGTCGCCTGCCGTTTGACGACTGCCAGCTCGATGGTGCGACGGCCGGGGTTGCGGTAGTCCAGCGGTACCTTCGCGGTCGCACAGTCGAACCTGCTGCCCCGGGCGCAGGGCCGCCAGTCCAGCTGCGGGGCGGGTATCGAAGGTGACGGCGCGGCAGCCGGCGCGGGACCCGGGCCGCTGAATACCGTCGAGCAGATCACCGCCGCGGCGAGGGCTGCGGCGTGACACCGGCGGCCCGCTGCGGCATCACGCCGGCGGCCCGTTATGGATCCTGAGACGGGCATGCGTTGTCCTCTTCCTGGCCGAGCGCCGGATGCTGCCCATGCCGCCCGTGTCCCGGACCTCGGCACGCATCCGTGTCCACGACACCGCCCTCCGGTACGGCGCGCGAGCCCACCGCGGCCGAATGGCCGCGCTCCTCGCCGGCCGGTCCACCCGACGAGGTCTCGCCCGCCGCGGCCGGCCGCGCCTTCCCTGCTGGAGCCGCCGCACGCCCACTGCGCCCGGAGGGGCGACGGCGGCACGGACCCGGAGCGGTCCGGCCCGGCCTCCCGCTGCCTCAGGCCGTCTGCCCGGCCAGCCTGTGCAGGGTCCGCGCGGCAGGCGATCCGGGGTCGGCCGTGATCAGGACGACTTCCTGGTCATCCTCGGGCACGAGCAGGACGTCGCAGTTCAACCGCAGCGTGCCGGCCTGCGGGTGGTCGAGCGTCTTGGTGCGGTGCCCGGGAGCGTGGACCGGACGCGTCTCCCAGATCTGCCGGAACTCCTCGCTGCCGGCGTGCAGTTCGGCCAGCAGGGCGGTCAGCTGCGGGTCATGCGGGTAACGGTCGGTGGCCCGGCGCAGCCGCGCCACGACGATGTGCCCGAACTCCTCAGCGCTGGAGCTCTCGGGTATCCGCCCCTGGCCCAGGAAGCGGCGCCGGGCCAGGTTCGTCGTCCCGTCTCCGAGGACGCCCCCGAGCAGTGCCTGGGCCAGGGGGTTCCAGCCGACGACGCCGTACGCCGCGTCAGTGACGAGGGCACCGGCCTCCGGCAGCCGCTCCAGCATCCGGGCCACGTGCGGGCGTACCCGCCGCACGGCGCTGATGCCGGGCGGCGCGCTCGATCCCACCAGGCGGAACAGGTGGCTGCGCTCGGCCGGGGTGAGCCGCAGCGCCTGGGCCAGCGCGTCCAGGATCCGGGCCGATGGCCGCGGTCCCCGGGCCTGCTCCAGCCGCGTGTAGTAGTCGACCGACATATGGGCGAGTTCCGCCACTTCCTCGCGGCGCAGGCCCGGTGTACGGCGAGCGGTGCCCGTCGCCGGGAGGCCGATCTCGTGCGGACGCAGGCTCGCCCGGCGGTCCCGCAGGAAGCGGGCCAGCTCCTGCCGTGCCATGCCACCTCCTCCCGCTGCCTGGTACAGGCTGTCCCTGGCAGGGCGCCCACGGCCAGGGAACCGTAGTAGCCATGAACAATCGCACAGCTCTGGTGACCGGTGCCAACAAGGGCATCGGCAAGCACATCGCCCGGCTGCTCGCCGCCGAGGGCCTCACCGTGTACATGGGCGCCCGCGACCCCGGGCGCGGACAGCGGGCCGTCGAGGAGATCGGCGCCGGCGCCCGCCTGCTGGTCCTCGACGTGGGAGATCCTGACGGCGTCGTGAAGGCCGCGGCCCAGGTGGACCGCCTGGACGTGCTGGTCAACAATGCCGGGATCTCACCGTCACTCGCCCCGCCGGCCGAAACCGACGTCGAGGAGTTCCGGCGCACGTACGAGACCAATGTGTTCGGGGTGGTGGCGGTGACCAATGCCTTCCTGCCCGCCCTGCGCCGGTCCCCGCACCCGCGCATCGTCAACATCTCCAGCGGCACCGCATCGCTGACCTGGAGCACCCACCCCAACCCCCAGTTCGCCCCTGGAAGCGGTGGCGCCGCCGCCTACCGGTCGTCCAAGGCCGCCCTCAACGCCCTCACCGTCCTCTACGCCCAGACGCTGGCCGGGGAGGGCTTCAAGGTCAACGCGCTCGCCCCCGGCATGCGGGCCACCGACCTCAACCCCCGGGCCGCCGCGGCCGGCGGCGATCCGGCCGAGGCCGCCCGGGGAGCCCTCCGCCTGGCCCTGCTGCCGGACGACGGCCCCACCGGTGGCTTCTTCTCCTGGGACGGAACGCCCGTGCCCTGGTGAGCACGCCGAGATCCGGAAGCGCTCGGCGGGGCGGGTGCACCGCCCGCGGCGTGGCCACCGTCGACCGGGTGGAGGCCGCCGTGGGCGGACGCCCACCGGCCAAGTGAAGCGCCCACCGGCCAACCTCGGCGCTCCGTCACACGAACCGGCCGCCCCGCCCACAGGGTCATTGCATAAAAGTGTCGTTATCCGTATAGTCATGCCATCAAGGAGGAGAGGTCCATGACGGTACGAGCAGCAGTGGCCGGTGCGAGCGGGTATGCGGGTGGTGAAGTGCTGCGCCTGCTTCTGGGGCACCCGGAGGTGGAGATCGGCGCGCTGACCGGGCACTCCAACGCCGGGCAGCGCCTGGGTGCGCTGCAGCCGCATCTGGCGCCGCTGGCCGGCCGGGAGCTCCGGCCGACCTCCGCCGAGGAGCTGGCCGGGCACGACGTCGTGTTTCTCGCGCTGCCGCACGGCCAGTCCGCCGCGGTCGCCGAGGAGCTCGGGCCCGAGGTGCTCGTCGTGGACTGCGGAGCCGACTTCCGGCTCAGTGATTCCGCCGACTGGGAGGCGTTCTACGGCTCGGCCCACGCGGGCACCTGGCCGTACGGCCTTCCCGAGCTGCCCGGAGGCCGCGCCGCGCTGCAGGGGACCCGGCGCATCGCGGTCCCGGGCTGCTACCCCACCGCCGTCTCGCTCGCCCTGTTCCCCGCGTACGCGGACCGGCTCGCCGAGCCCGAGGCCGTGATCGTCGCGGCCACCGGCACCTCCGGCGCGGGCAAGGCGCTCAAACCGCATCTGCTGGGCTCCGAGGTCATGGGCTCGATGAGCCCGTACGGCGTCGGCGGCGGGCACCGGCACACGCCCGAGATGATCCAGAATCTGAGCGCGGTGGCCGGCGAGCGGATCAGCGTCTCGTTCACCCCGACCCTGGCCCCCATGTCACGCGGCATCCTTGCCACCTGCTCGGCGAAGGCGAAGCCCGGCGTGGACACCGCCGCCGTACGGGCCGCGTACGAGAAGGCACTGGCCGACGAGCCGTTCCTGCGGCTGCTGCCCGAGGGCCAGTGGCCGTCGACCGCCGCCGTGTACGGCTCCAACACCGCGCAGGTACAGGTGACGCTCGATGCGGCGGCCGGCCGGATCATCGCGATCAGCGCCCTCGACAACCTCACCAAGGGCACCGCGGGCGGCGCGGTACAGAGCATGAACATCGCCCTGGGCCTCCCCGAGGAGACCGGGCTTTCGACGGTCGGGGTCGCTCCGTGACACGGACGGACACCGGGCGGCACGGCATGGCCGGCGGGGCCGGAGAAGCGATCGAGGAGAAGAAGCAGTGAGCGTCACGGCAGCACAGGGATTCACGGCGGCGGGCATCGCGGCCGGGATCAAGGCCCCGTTTGTCAGTGGTATCGGCGGTACTCCGGACCTCGCCCTCGTGGTGAACAACGGGCCCCGGCTGGCCGCCGCCGGTGTCTTCACCGCCAACCGCGTCAAGGCGGCGCCGGTCGTCTGGTCCGAGCAGGTCCTCAAGGGCGGCACGGTCTCCGCCGTCATTCTCAACTCCGGTGGCGCCAACGCCTGTACGGGCCCGCTCGGCTTCCAGGACACCCACGCCACCGCGGAGAAGACCGCCGAGGTGCTCGGGCACAGCGCCGGGGAGATCGCGGTCGCCTCCACCGGACTGATCGGTGTGCGGCTCCCGATGGACAAGCTGCTGTCCGGAGTGGAGCGGGCCGCGGCCGAACTGACGGCGCACGGCGGCGAGAAGGCCGCCATCGCCATCAAGACCACCGACAGCGTGCACAAGACCGCGGTCGTCACGCAGGACGGCTGGACCGTCGGGGGAATGGCCAAGGGCGCCGGCATGCTCGCCCCGGGCCTGGCCACCATGCTCGTCGTACTAACCACCGACGCCGATCTGCCGGCCGCCGACCTCGACACGGCGCTGCGGGCCGCGACCCGCACCACCTTCGACCGGGTCGACTCCGACGGCTGTATGTCGACCAACGACACGGTGCTGCTGCTCGCCTCCGGCGCCTCCGGCGTGGTGCCGCAGGCCGGTGCCTTCGCCGAGGCGGTGCGCACGGTCTGCGCGGATCTGGCCCGGCAGCTGATCGGGGACGCCGAGGGCGCCAGCAAGGACATCCGGATCGAGGTCGTCGGCGCGGCCTGCGAGGACGACGCGGTCGAGGTCGGCCGCTCCATCGCCCGTAACAACCTCCTCAAGTGCGCCCTCCACGGCGAGGACCCCAACTGGGGCCGGGTGCTCTCCGCGATCGGCACCACCTCCGCCGTCTTCGACCCCGACCAGCTCAACGTCGCCATCAATGACGTCTGGGTCTGCAAGAACGGCTCGGTGGGCGAGGACCGCGAGCTGGTCGACATGCGCTACCGCGAGGTCCGGATCACCGCCGACCTCGCCGCCGGCACCGAGTCCGCGGTCATCTGGGCCAACGACCTCACCGCCGACTACGTCCACGAGAACAGCGCGTACTCGTCATGAGGGCGCACCCGAGGCTCCGGCGCGCGCGGTCCGCACCGCCCGCCTGGGGGTACCTCCCGCGCGAAGCGTGGGGGAGAAACGAGGCCGGTCCGGCATGAGCACCCGCAAGCACACCGCACTCCCCAAGGCGCGCACCCTCATCGAGGCGCTGCCCTGGCTGACCCGGCACCACGGCAAGACCGTCGTCATCAAGTTCGGCGGCAACGCCATGGTCGACGAGGAGCTGAAGCGCGCCTTCGCCCAGGACGTGGTCTTCCTGCGGCACGCCGGACTGCGTCCGGTCGTCGTGCACGGCGGCGGCCCGCAGATCAGCGCCCAGCTGGATCTGCTCGGCCTGGAGTCGGAGTTCAAGGGCGGCCTGCGGGTCACCACGCCTGAGGCGATGAACGTCGTGCGGATGGTGCTGGCCGGCCAGGTGCAGCGCGAGCTGGTCGGACTGCTCAACGAGCACGGTCCGCTCGCCGTCGGCATGACCGGCGAGGACGCCCATCTGATGACCGCGACCAAGCACTACGCCGACATCGACGGCGAGCGGGTGGACATCGGACGGGTCGGCGAGATCACCGGCATCGACCCCGGCGCGGTCCATGCGCTCCTGGAGGACGGCCGGATCCCGGTCATTTCCTCGATCGCCCGCAGCAGCGACGCGGAGGACGCCGGCTCGGGGGCCTCGGGCATCTTCAACGTCAACGCCGACACCGCCGCGGCCGCCCTGGCCGCGGCCCTCGGCGCCGAGACCCTGATGGTGCTCACCGATGTCGAGGGCCTCTACGAGGACTGGCCGCAGAGCGACGAGGTGATCTCCCGCCTCACCGCCACCGAACTGGAGAAGCTGCTGCCCGACCTGGCCAGCGGCATGGTCCCCAAGATGCGGGGCTGTCTGCACGCCGTCCGCAACGGCGTGCACACCGCCCGGGTCATCGACGGGCGGGTCCAGCACTCGATCCTGCTGGAGATCTTCACCGACGAAGGAATCGGCACGATGGTCGTGCCGGACGCCAACACGATCGAGGGGGCGGCATGAGCGACGCGGCACACAGCCACGGCCCGGTGACCAACGCGGGCCTCACCGGGCGCTGGCAGGGCGCCATGATGGACAACTTCGGCACCCCCCGCATCCCGCTCGTCCGCGGCGAGGGCGCCACGGTGTGGGACGCCGACGGCAAGGAGTATCTCGACTTCCTCGGCGGCATCGCGGTCAACGCCCTCGGTCACGCCCACCCCGCGGTGGTCCGTGCCGTCTCCGACCAGGTCGCCACCCTCGGCCATGTCTCGAACTTCTTCGTCAGTGAGCCCACCGTGGCCCTCGCCGAGCGCCTGCTCGCGCTGGCCGGACGCCCCGGCCGGGTCTACTTCTCCAACTCCGGCGCCGAGGCCAACGAGGCCGCGTTCAAGATCGGCCGGCTGACCGGGCGCCGCCACATGGTCTCCACGGCCGGCGGCTTCCACGGCCGCACCATGGGCGCCCTCGCCCTCACCGGCCAGCCCGCCAAGCAGGCCCCCTTCGCGCCGCTGCCCGGCGACATCGACTACGTGCCGTACGGGGACACCGAGGCCCTCCGCGCCGCCGTCACCACCGACACCGCCTTCGTGATCCTGGAGCCCGTCCAGGGCGAGAACGGTGTCATCGTTCCGCCGCCCGGCTACCTCCGGGCCGCCCGCGAGATCACCGCCGCCACCGGCACCCTGCTCGTCCTCGACGAGATCCAGACCGGCATCGGCCGGACCGGGCACTGGCTGGAGTCGCAGGCCCAGGGCATCGACGCCGACCTCGTCACCCTCGCCAAGGGCCTGGGCGGCGGTCTGCCGATCGGCGCGACGCTGGCCTTCGGCCCGGCCGCCGAGCTGCTCACGCCCGGTTCGCACGGCTCGACGTTCAGCGGCAACCCGGTCGTCTGCGCCGGCGCCCTCGCCGTTCTGGACACCATCGAAGCCGACGGCATCCTGGAGAACGTCAAGCGGGTCGGTGAGCGGCTGAGGAACGGGACCGAGGCCCTGGGGCACCCATTGGTCGGCCAGGTCCGCGGTGCGGGCCTCCTCCTGGGTATCGTCTTGACGGAGCCGCTCGCGCCGCAGGTGCAGCAGGCGGCTCAGGACGCGGGCCTCCTGGTGAACGCGGTCGCGCCGGACGTCATCCGGCTCGCCCCGCCGCTGATCGTCTCCGACGACGAAGCGGAAGTGTTCCTCCACAAGCTGCCCGCCGTCCTGGACACGGCCCGCCAAGGGGCCGACGGGGAACGACGAGCCGGAGACTGACGACAACGATGACCGAGCTGCAGGACAACGAGCCGCAGGACAACGAGGCGTACAACGGCGGCCAGGCCGTACCGCAGACCCGCACCGCCCGCCACCGCCGGATCGTGGACATCCTCAACCGGCTGCCGGTCCGCTCCCAGAGCCAGCTCGCCAAGCTGCTCGCCGACGACGGCCTGTCCGTCACCCAGGCGACGCTCTCCCGCGATCTGGACGAGCTGGGCGCGGTCAAGATCCGCAACACCGGTGGTGAGCTGATCTACGCGGTGCCCAGCGAGGGCGGCGACCGCAAGCCGCGGGCGCCGCTGGGCGAGTCCGCCAAGGAGGAGCGGATGCGCCGCCTCTCCGGCGAACTCCTCATCTCCGCCGAGGCCTCCGCCAACCTCGTCGTCCTGCGCACCCCGCCGGGCGCCGCCCAGTTCCTGGCCTCGGCCATCGACCAGGCCGAGCTGCACGACATCCTCGGCACCATCGCCGGCGACGACACCCTGATGCTCATCAGCCGCGACCCGGCGGGCGGCCAGGCCCTCGCCGATCATCTGCTGCGGCTGGCCCAGAAGGCGCACTGAGGCACCCGAGGCCCGCCTTTCGCGCTGCTCACCTGTCACACCAGCACCCCCGGGACACGGCCGCCTCCTCCGGGAGGCGGTCCTGTGGGCCTGTCCTCCGAGCCGCCCGCCGCCTGCCGAACCGGATGCGGGAGGATGTCAGTTCGCGCCGGGGTCCCCACGGATGTCCTGGCGCTTTCGCATCCTCAGAGACAAAGCAGGTGACCAGGTGACGACACATCACATCCGGCTCATAGCACAGCCGTTCCTCCCGGCCGTGGGAGCCGGCCGGTGAACCGGGCTTTCACGCTGGACGATCTGATCGTCGCCGGGATCGCACTGGCCGCCGGCATCGCGGCGGGCCTGTTGTCGCGGGTGGCCCTGCGGTGGCTGGGGAAACACGCCCTCCGGACGCGGTGGAGCGGGGACGACATCATCGTCGACGCGTTGCGGACCGTGGTGCCCTGGGCGGCGGTCACCGCCGGACTGGCGGCGGCGGCCGCGGCGTTGCCGCTGACGGCGACGGTCGGACACACCGTCAACCGGACGCTGACCGTACTGCTCATCCTGGTCGTCACGCTCACCGCGGCCCGGGTGATCACCGGTCTGGTCAAGACCCTGGCGCAGTCCCGGTCCGGCGTGGCCGGATCGGCCACCATCTTCGCCAACATCACCCGCATCGTGGTGCTCGCGATGGGCTTTCTCGTCGTACTGCAGACCCTGGGCATCTCCATCGCCCCCCTGCTGACCGCGCTGGGTGTGGGGGGCCTCGCGGTCGCGCTGGCGCTGCAGGACACCCTCGCCAACCTCTTCGCCGGTGTGCACATCCTCGCCTCGAAGACGGTGCAGCCCGGTGACTACATCCGGCTCAGCAGTGGCGAGGAGGGCTATGTCGTCGACGTCAACTGGCGCAACACCGTGGTGCGCCAGCTCTCCAACAACCTGGTGATCATCTCCAACCGCCAGCTGGCCGACACCAACATGACCAACTTCAGCCGGCCGGAACAGAAGCTGTCGATCCTGGTGCAGGTGGGCGTCGGCTACGACAGCGACCTCGAACATGTCGAGCGGGTCACCACCGAGGTCGTCGAGAGCGTGATGACGGACATCAGCGGCGGCGTCCCCGACCACGAGCCGGCCGTCCGCTTCCACACCTTCGGTGACTCCCGGATCAGCTTCACGGTGATCCTCGGGGTCGGCGAGTTCAGCGACCAGTACCGGATCAAGCACGAGTTCATCAAGCGCCTGCACCAGCGCTACCGGGCCGAGGGCATCGCGATCCCCTCCCCGGCACGGACCGTGGCGCTGCAGAAGCCGGAGGAGATCGCGATACCGCACCAGCGGGACGCCTCGGATCCGGTCCCGCCGGTGCCGTAGCCCCCCGGCCGCGAACCCGGCCGCCCCGCGTGGGCCTTCCCCCGCCGGGGCGGCATGGCGTCGCACCTCTCCTCACCTCAGCGGTCATGCCGCTCTTCACGCGGAACAACCACCGTCAGCCGGCCGGGGACGTCACAGAGCCAGTGGCCCGGCCCGTTGTCCGGCCGCAGCACATAGACGCCCTTGCGTACATCGCTGACGATGCCGGTCCGGTCGGTGCCCTCGTCATGCACCAGATCACCCACCCAGGGCCTCCCCGCACCGTTCATTGGCCGGCCTTCCTGCGCAGTTCTCCCCAGACCCGCTTGCCCCAGGGGAGCCGGTCGGTACCCCAGGCGGACGTCAGTCCGGCCACCAGCACGAGGCCCCGCCCGCTGTCGTCCTCGTTCCCTGGCGGGCGGTGCCGTGGAGGGGCCTTTGACTTGTCCACCACTCCGATCCGCACCGTTGCCGGGCCGGGGCGGCTGACGACCAGCCGGATCACCTCGCTCCGTGCGTGCCGCACGGCGTTGGTCACCAGCTCGGAGACCACCAAGGCCCCGTCGTCGGCCAGTTCCTCCATGTCCCAGGCCGCCAAAGCAGTCCGTACCAGGCGGCGGGCGGTGGCCGCGCTCTCGGGTCTGCGCAGCAGCGTTTCGCTGTATCCGGGGTGCCCGGTGGGGCGGGGTGCGGTCATGGTCATCGGGACCTCGTCGGTGGTGGGCTGTGAGGTGTGGCCCGCTTCCCCGAAGGGGGGGTGAAGGCGGGCTTCTCTCCTTAGGGCCGCCGTACCGTCCCGGCCGGCGACGCCCTGTATGCATCCAACGACGGGCTGTCATATGCCGTGAGGAAAATCCGCCACCCCATGCCGTACGGCCGACCGGAAATTTCGCCGCAATCCGAGACACTGGCAGGCGCGATCTGGATACCGTGCAGGGGTGAAGGCGAACGAGAGTCTTGCCGGCGCCCTCGGCGAAGCGGGCCTCACCCAGGCCGAGTTGGCCGATGCGGTGAACGACTACCTGCGGTCGCTCGGCCGGGCGGGCACCGTCAGCGACCGCACCGTGCGCCACTGGCTGACCGGAAAGACGCGATGGCCGCACCCTCGGCAGCGGGAAGCCTTGGAGGCAGTATTCGGATGTACCGCCGAGGAGTTGGGCTTTGCTCCTCCGGCGGGCAGATGTGGCCCTCACAGGACGGAGGATCCCGTGCGCCGCAGACACTTCCTCACCACCGCCGCCGGTACGACGGCCGCCGTCGTGCCCCTGGTAGCCGCCCGGCCGTACGCCGTCGGCACCTCCGAGGTGATCCGCCTCCGCAGCGGCCTGGACGCCCTCACCGCCCTGGACGCCGCCAAAGGCGGGCACGAGGCGCTGGAGCGAGCCGCCTTGGCGGGCGCCGCCGAAGCGCTGGAGTTGCAGAAGCGGGCGGCGTCCCAGCGCATCCGGCAGCGGCTCTTCAGCGTGGCTGCGAGCTACACCGCGCAGGCGGCCTGGTCGGCCGTGGACGCTCGTCAGAGCGACCGCGCGCAAGCTCACCTCAACCGGGCGCTGTATCTGGCGGGCATGGGGAACGACCCCGTGGTGGAGCTGCGGGTGTGGAACTCGCATGCCATGCTCGCGGGCCATCGCGGGGAGTTCTCGCAGGCCGTGGACGCGGGCAAGGCTGCGCAGGCGACCGCCGCCGCGCGCCGCGACCCGCTGTTCGCGTCCCTGGCCCATGCGCGCACGGCGATCGGGCACTCAAGCGTCGGGGATCGGCGGGGCGCCCTGCGGTCCCTGGGGTGCGCGGAAGAGGCGCTGGCGAACGCGTCCATGGACGAGCCCAGGCCGTCCTGGGTGGCCTTCTACGGCCCGGCCGAGCTGATGGCCCTCACTGCCATTGTCCGGGATGAGATCGGGGACGCCGCGGCGGCCGAGGCGGCATCGCACCGTGCCCTGGCGGCCATCCCACAGCAGTTCCGCCGGAACCGCGCACTGGCCACGCTCCAGCTCGCACACGCGCAGCTTCACCAACGGGACGAGGAGCAGGCGTGCGCCACGGCGGAGCAGGTGTTTGTGCTGATGGATGGCGATCCCCTGCCGGGCCGGATGCGCTGCTACCTAGGAGACTTCTACCGCGATTTGACCACCCTCGCGCCGGACTCAAGCATCGCGCGCGAGTGGAAGGACCGCTACCGATCAGAATGGAGCCAGACCTGATGACCTCCGCTTTGGAACTGCGCCACTACAGCCACGGCGACCTGCCGGAGATCCGGCAGACGTTGCTCGACGTGCACGCAGACGTGTACGCCGACCAGATGTCGGACGACGAGTTCCGGCAGAAGTTCCCCTGGTTCGTCGACCACTGGGGCGGACACCCCGAGTTCTCCTGCGTGATCGCGTACGACGGCAACGAGGTGGTGGGCTTCGCCTACGGAGCCCCCGGAACCGAGGGCCGCGAATGGTGGCGTGAGCACCTGGACCCGGCGCCGGAGAAGAGCCGAACGTTCCATTTCTCGGAACTGATGGTGCGCGAGCGGTGGCGGAAGACAGGCACGTCCGCCCGGCTGCACCGGGCGTTGATGGAGGCCACGGAAGCCGACCTCGCGGCGCTGCTGGTGGACGTGACGCACCCCAAGGTCCAGGCCCTGTACGAGTCCTGGGGGTACCGGAAGGTGGGCGAGCGCCAGCCCTTCCCCGACTCCCCGGTGTTTGCGTTGATGCTGGTGGGGCTTCCGCTCCCGTGACCAGGGGGCGGCCGCGGAGAGTCGCCCGCCCACCTCCTTCCGTACTTCCGTCGCCCTCCCCGAGGAGTTCCGCCCCATGGCAGAGGCCGGCCGGTGGCTCCTTCGCTCACCGCCCTATGCGCCGGGTGAACCGGCTGGGCGTCTCGCGGTGCCGCCTGGTCGCGGTCGGCGGCCTGGATCTGCACGTGGAAGCGCTGGATGCCGTGGACGGCACACCGGTGCTGGACATCAAGCCGTGGTGCAGCGTGAGGGGACCGCAGGGCGATGTGCGCGAGCCCGGCCGGCCCTCGGAGATGCCGGCCGACTACTACGCCGACCCTCGCGCGTAAGGCACTCTCCCGCAGAAAATGATCAAGGGCCTTGTTCCCGCCGAAGCGGAAACAAGGCCCTGACCTGGGCTCTAAGCCCTTCCTGCACCGTCGGGACGACAGGATTTGAACCTGCGACCCCTTGACCCCCAGTCAAGTGCGCTACCAAGCTGCGCCACGTCCCGGTGCCCGTTCCGGCCGGAGGAATCCCGGCCGGGGCGTGCAGAAGAAAAATACCCTGTCCCGGCCCATGAATCCAAAGCGGGGCCCCGTGGGGTCCTTTCGGGGCTCCGGGCAGGGGGCGCGCTTCCATGGTTCGATACAGATATGAGTGATATGTCCGCCGGTGCGGCCCTCCGGGTGCGCCGGGTGTACGAGCCGCCGGAGCCGGCGGACGGGGCGCGGGTGCTGGTCGACCGGCTGTGGCCGCGCGGGCTGTCCAAGGCGGATGCGCAGCTCACCGAGTGGTGCAAGGAGGTGGCGCCCTCGACCGAGCTGCGGCGTTGGTACGCCCATCAGGGAGAGCGGTTCGAGGGGTTCGCCGAGCGCTATCGCGCGGAGCTGGCGCAGGAGGGTGCGCAGCGGGCGCTGGAGCGGCTGCGGGCGCTCGCCGCCGCGGGGCCGCTGACGCTGCTGACGGCGACGAAGGGCATGTCGGCAAGCCATGTGACCGTACTGGCCGAGGTGCTCCAGGAGGGGCTCTGAGGGCTTGCGCCGCCCTGTCCGTGCCCTGCTGAGCTGCATATTCACCGGGGCGTTGACGAAGCATACGGTGGAGTGCATACTTATACCGACCAGCGAATGCACCGTAAGGAGAAAGCCGTGACCGAGCGCGTCGTACTCGCCTATTCGGGGGGTCTGGACACCTCTGTCTGCATCGGCTGGATCGCCGAGGAGACGGGCGCCGAGGTCATCGCCGTTGCCGTGGACGTCGGCCAGGGCGGCGAGGACCTGGACGTCATCCGCAAGCGTGCGCTCGCCTGCGGCGCGGTCGAGGCCGAGGTCGCGGACGCCAAGGACGAATTCGCCGATGAGTACTGCCTCCCGGCGATCAAGGCCAACGCCCTGTACATGGACCGCTACCCGCTGGTCTCCGCGCTCTCCCGGCCGGCCATCGTCAAGCACCTGGTGGCCGCCGCCGAGAAGCACGGCGCCACCACGGTCGCCCACGGCTGCACCGGCAAGGGCAACGACCAGGTCCGCTTCGAGGCCGGTATCTCCTCCCTCGCCCCCGGCCTGAAGTGCATCGCCCCGGTCCGTGACTACGCGATGACCCGGGACAGGGCGATCGCCTTCTGCGAGGAGAAGAACCTCCCGATCGCGACCACCAAGAAGTCGCCGTACTCCATCGACCAGAACGTCTTCGGCCGGGCCGTGGAGACCGGCTTCCTGGAGGACATCTGGAACGCGCCGATCGAGGACGTCTACGAGTACACCCGGAACCCGGCCGTCCCGCGGGAAGCCGACGAGGTCGTCATCTCCTTCAAGGAGGGCGTCCCGGTCGCCATCGACGGCAGGCCCGTCACCGTCCTGCAGGCCGTCCAGCAGCTCAACGAGCGGGCCGGCGCCCAGGGCATCGGCCGGATCGACCTGGTCGAGGACCGACTGGTCGGCATCAAGTCCCGTGAGGTGTACGAGGCGCCCGGCGCCATCGCGCTGATCACCGCGCACCAGGAGCTGGAGAACGTCACCGTCGAGCGCGAACTCGCCCGCTACAAGCGGCAGGTCGAGCAGCGCTGGGGCGAGCTGGTCTACGACGGCCTGTGGTTCTCGCCGCTCAAGCGCGCCCTGGACGGCTTCATCGACGAGGCCAGCCGGCAGGTCAGCGGCGATATCCGGATGACCCTGCACGGTGGCCGCGCGGTGGTCACCGGCCGGAAGTCCGACCGGTCGCTGTACGACTTCCATCTCGCGACCTACGACACCGGCGACACCTTCGACCAGTCGCTCTCGAAGGGCTTCATCGAGCTCTTCGGGATGTCGAGCAAGATTGCGGCCAAGCGCGACCTGGCCTGAGCCCGTCTCGTTGTTCCGTACGACAGCCTTCTCCCCGCCTTCGCGGCGGGGCGGAGGTACCCCCTTGGCCCTCAGGACCTCGGGGCAGATGGCACATCCGAAGCAGCCTTGAGGAGCAGCAGTGAGCAGCAACAGCGGTGATGTCCGGCTCTGGGGCGGCCGGTTCGCCGACGGACCCGCCGAGGCGCTGGCCCAGTTGTCGGCGTCGGTCCACTTCGACTGGCGGCTGGCCCCGTACGACATCGCCGGCTCGCGTGCGCACGCCCGGGTGCTCCATGCCGCGGGCCTGCTCACCGAGGACGAGCTGACCCGGATGCTCGCCGGGCTCGACCGGCTCGCATCCGATGTCGCCGACGGCTCGTTCACCGGCACCATCGCCGACGAGGACGTCCACACCGCCCTGGAGCGGGGGCTGCTGGAGCGGCTCGGCCCGGACCTCGGCGGCAAGCTGCGGGCCGGCCGGTCGCGTAACGACCAGGTCGCCACGCTCTTCCGGATGTATCTGCGCGACCATGCCCGGATCATCGGCGGGCTGATCGCCGACCTCCAGGAGGCCCTGGTCTCTCTCGCCGAGGCTCACCCGGACCTCGCGATGCCGGGCCGCACCCACCTCCAGCACGCCCAGCCGGTGCTCTTCGCCCACCATGTGCTGGCGCATGTCCAGTCGCTGTCGCGGGACGCGGAGCGGCTGCGGCAGTGGGACGAGCGCACCGCCGTCTCCCCGTACGGCTCGGGCGCGCTGGCCGGCTCCTCGCTCGGCCTCGACCCGGAGGCGGTCGCCGCGGACCTCGGCTTCGAGCACGGCTCGGCCGGCAACTCCATCGACGGCACGGCCTCGCGTGACTTCGTCGCCGAATTCGCCTTCATCACGGCGATGACCGGGGTCAACCTCTCGCGGATCGCGGAGGAGATCATCATCTGGAACACGAAGGAGTTCTCCTTCGTCACCCTCCACGATGCCTTCTCGACCGGCTCGTCGATCATGCCGCAGAAGAAGAACCCGGACATCGCGGAGCTGGCGCGGGGCAAGTCGGGCCGGCTCATCGGGAATCTGACCGGTCTGCTGGCGACGCTCAAGGCGCTGCCGCTCGCGTACAACCGTGACCTCCAGGAGGACAAGGAGCCGGTCTTCGACTCCTGCGACCAACTGGAGGTACTCCTCCCGGCGTTCACCGGCATGATGGCCACGCTGACCGTCAACCGTGAGCGGATGGAAGAGCTGGCCCCGGCCGGTTTCTCGCTGGCCACCGATATCGCGGAGTGGCTGGTCAAGCAGGGGGTGCCGTTCCGGGTGGCGCACGAGGTCGCCGGTGAGTGCGTCAAGGAGTGCGAGGCGCACGGCATCGAGCTGGACCAGCTCACCGACGAGCAGTTCGCCAAGATCTCGCCGCATCTGACCCCCGAGGTCCGCAGCGTCCTCAACGTCCCCGGCGCCCTCGCCTCGCGCAGCGGCCGGGGCGGCACCGCGCCCTCGGCGGTGGCGGTCCAGCTCGCCGAGGTGCGGGCCGATCTGGTGCAGCAGCAGGAGTGGGCGACGGCCAGGAAGGCCACACGGCTCGCCTAGACAGGCAGGAGTGCACGACGGCGGCCCGCCCCGGGGGAGACCGGGGC
>NZ_JBSHBP010000073.1:0-38318 GCF_053612065.1 Streptomyces sp. NPDC054765
AGCACTCCGGCGCTCCGGCGCTCCGCGCCTCCGGCCCAAGGATGACCTACACCCCCGCCCTGAAGGGCGGAGCACTGGCCAAGATCAGAGGTAGACGCGCAGGACCGGTCCGCCCGGATCGCACAGGATGGGCCCTTGGGCACCGTCGTGGCGGAGGTAGTGCTCGGCGGTGAGTCGGCCGAGGGGCCCGTCGACGACGATGGCGTCCCGCCATCGGCCTGCGGCCACCGCGTCGATGACGCTGTCCGGTGGAAGCCAGTGCGGCCTCATGCGGCGCGTGCTGGTCATGCCCTCATCGCCGCCACACCGGCCCGTATCCGCGCCAACCGGCACCTCCTGTCCGCCCGAACACCGCCCCGACCGGGCCACACCACTCACCACCCGCCCTGGGAAGCCGCCCATCCGACGCGCCGGCCGGGCCACACCCATACCCACCATCCCTCAACGGACCTGACGACCAGACAGGCCACAACCTGACCGACCGTCGGCCACTACCTGCGGATTCGAGTCAGAAGCGGACATCGGCGGCGTGGCGTTCGGCCACGATCTTGCCCCACTGCTCGGCGAACGCACCCCAGAGCGCACGCAGCCTGGTCTCCTCACGGGCCACCTCGGCGACGACACCGGCGGGGTCGAGTCCGAGGGCATGCAGCGCACCGACGTCCGACGTCCCCCAGGTACGGATGTCGTCGGCCAGCACCTCGGGGTGGAACTGCACACACCAGACAGCAGTGCCGATCCGATACGCCTGGTGGGCGCAGCGCTCGCTGGTGAGCAGCGGAACGGCGCCCTCGGGCAGGGTGCTGCTCTCTTCCCAGTGCCATTGCACCGCGCGCAACCACCTGCCCGGATCCGTGATGGGTCCGAACAGCGGGTCTTCGGCGGCCTCCTGGAGCGGCACTATTTCACCGAGCCCGACCTCGGGTCGTGCGGCGTGCCGGACCTCGCCGCCGCAGGCCACGGTGAGCAGTTCCATACCCAGGCAGATCCCCAGCGTGGGCAGGTCCCGGTCCACGGCCTGCCGCAGCAGTTCCCGCACCGTTGGCAGCCAGGGCGCCTGCTCCTCGTCGTGCGGGCCCATGGATCCGCCGAGGACCAGCAGCCCGTCGTGGCCGTCCAGAGTCCGGGGCAGCACGTCTCCCGCCCAGGGGCGGCACAGGTCGATCACCAGCCCCTGCCCGGCGAGGCGTTCACCGACCTGAGCCGGGCCCGTACCGTCCTCGTGCTCGACGACGAGCACCCGCGCGCCGCTCACAGTCGCCCCGCCTCGACGATGCGGCGCAGGAAGGCGCGGGTGCGCTCCTGCTGCGGGTCGCCGAATATCTGCTGCGGCGGCCCTTCCTCCAGCAGTACGCCCTGATGCAAGAAGCACACCTTGTTCGACACCTCCCGGGCAAAGCCCATCTCGTGGGTGGCCAGCAGCATGGTCATGCCGCCTTCGGCCAGTTCGCGCACAATGGCCAGCACTTCGGCGACGAGTTCGGGGTCGAGGGCCGAGGTGATCTCGTCGAGCAGCAGGGCGCGTGGCCCGGTGGCCAGGGCACGCACGATGGCCACGCGCTGCTGCTGCCCACCCGAGAGCTGATCGGGCATGCTATCGGCCTTGTCGGCGAGGCCGACCCGCTTGAGCAGCATGCGGGCCTGTTCCTCGGCTGTGGCCCGCGGCACCCCGCTCACTCGCATCGGCCCGAGTGCGACGTTGCGCACCACGCTCATGTGCGGGAAGAGATTGAAGTGCTGGAAGACCATGCCGACATCGCAGCGCAGCCGGTCCATGTCGGTGCCGCGTCCGGAGGCGGCATCACCGTCGACCCGGATCTGACCCGCGCTGATCTCCTCCAGCCCATTGATGCAGCGCAGCAGGGTGGACTTGCCGCTGCCGGAGGCGCCGATCAGGGTCACCACCTGGTGCTGTTCCACGTTCAGGTCGATGCCTCGGAGTACGGGGACGTCCCCGTAGCTCTTGTGCACCGCGTCGATCTCGATGAAGGCCATGTCAGGCTCCCTTGCCGCGGCGGTGCTCACGGGTCACAAGCCGGTCGACCAGCCGGGCCTGCGGAATGGTGATGAGGATGAAGAGCGCCGCGACCACGGTCACCGAGGAGAGGTTGAAGTGGTTGGAGGCGAAGATCTTCGACTGGTTGAAGGCATCGATGGTGCCGATGACATTCACCAGCGCTGTGTCCTTCTGCAGGCTGATGAAGTCATTGAGCAGCGGCGGTACGACGCGGCGGGTGGCCTGTGGCAGCACCACATGGCGCAGCGTGGCGCTCTGCGAGAGGCCGAGCGAACGGGCGGCCGCACTCTGTCCGGGCGCGATGGACTCGATGCCGGCCCGGAACACCTCGGCGACGTACGCGCCGTAGGTGAGGGTCAGCGCCAGGATCGCGAACCAGACCGGGCTGAGCGAGCTGAGGAACGGCACCTTGGCCAGCGGCAGTCCGAAGCCGATCAGATAGATGATGATGATCGCCGGTACGGCACGGAAGCCGTCGATATATGTGGTGGCGAGCAGCCGCAGCGGGCGGCCGGCCCGGCCCGGCGCCATCCGGGCGAGGGCGAGCGCCAGTCCCCAGACCAGGATCAGCACCTGAGCAACGACGGCGATGAACAGGTTGGTGCCGAAGGCGGAGGCGGTCTCCGGGATACTGATCCCGATCACTTCGCCGTCGAAGAAAGTTTGCTGCACGGCACGGTCGTTGGCGAACAGGAACCAGACCGCGCCGAGCAGGACGAGTGCGGTCAGGCACCAGCCCAGTACGGTCCAGGCGTCCTCGCGGGCCTCGGACGCGGACCGCCGGGCGTCGGCCCGCCGGTCCTCGGACCACGCCTTGGTGGCGGTACGGCTCGAACGCACCGCCCGTAGCGCGGGCCGCAGTTGCGTGAGGACGGCAGCGGCCACCACGAGGGCACAGACGGCCACCGGCATGCTGAAGCCGGGCAGGACCGCGCTCACGGACCGTGCGGTCGCCGCGGTCAGCGCCACGGCGACCAGGACGCCGGCCACCGCGGCGGTCGCGAGCGGCAGGGCCGGCCGGGGCGGGGCGGCCACCCGCGGCGGGGTCCGCTCGGTGGTCAACAGATCGGATGTGACGGTCACTTGGCGCTCCAGGTGGGGATCGCGGACGGATCTCCGCCGAACACCTTGGTCAGGTAGGTGGAGGAGAGTGTGTCGAACGTGCCGTCCTTCTTCATCGCCTTGATGGCCGCGTCGAGGGCGGAGGAGTTCTTGCTGCCCTTGGGGTAGAGCGCTCCGTAGGACTCGCCAGTGTTGTACTGACCGATGACGCGCAGCTTGCCCTTGGACTCCTGAGCCTTCCCGAGCACGATGGCGACGTCGGTGAGCGCGGCGTCGATCTGGCCTGCCTGGAGGGCGGCCTGCAGCTCGACATCGCCTGTGAAGACCTTCGGTTGGCTCTTCGGGTGGAGGTGGTCGCGGACGAAGTCAGCGCCGGTGGTGCCCTGCTTCACACCGAGCCGCAGGCCCGCGATGTTCTCTTTGGTGACCTTGGACTGCGATGTCACCAGGACGCCGATGTTGGAGGCGAAGTACGGGGCGGAGAAGTCCACCACCTTGCGGCGGGGGCCGGTGATGGAGATTTCGGCGAGCGCCATGTCGAAGTCCTGGGCCTTGCCCGCGACGAGCGCATCGAAGGACACGTTGCGCACGGTGAGCTTGGACAGACCGGCCCGGTAGGCGAGATTCGCGGCCATGCAGTACTCGTAACCGTCTGCGATCTGCCGCACGGTGTCGCCGTTCCACCAGCCGGGGCTGGGGAGGTCACCGACGACGGTGAGGGTGTCCTTCTCGACGGTCTTGAGGTGGATCGAGCCGCGGGCGCCGGTCACCTTGCACTTGCCGTAGTCGCGGGACCCCTTGGAGTCGGTGGTGTGGGTGGTGGAGTCGTCGCTGCCCGCTGCGGAACCGCCGCATGCGGTGAGGGCTGCCAGCATCAGAGCGGTGAGTGCGGGCACGGCAGACGTACGGACGCTGCGCATGGAGCTCCTAGGGAAGTGCGGGGAAGCGGTGATGCGCTACAGTGCCCAAAACGTTTTGGGCACGTCAAGACCCCGAGGCCATCGCAACAAAAACGTTTTGGGCACCAAGGCCGGAAAGTGGGTCTCTGGCACTCTCCGGAGGCCGCACGGTGAACGACACGGAGAGGCGGACCGAGGCATGACCAGCCGGAAATCGACACGGAAGACGGTGGGCCGGCGACCCGGAATCCGCGATGTGGCGCAGGCCGCCGGGCTGTCCATCACCACGGTGTCCCATGCCCTCAGCGGTAAGGGCCAGATCGCCCCGGCCACCCGTGAGCGGGTGCGCAGGACCGCCGAGAAGCTCGGCTACCGCCCCGACCCCGTCGCCCAGGGTCTGGTGTCCGGGCGTACCGGCATCATCGGGCTGGCCGTCGGCCATATGACGGACCGCCCGTGGGCCAGCACCTACCGCCCGTACTACGCGGCGTTCGCTGCCGGTGCCACCATGGCCGCGGTCGAGTGCGACTACGCCCTCGTCGTCGTCCCGGGCGACCCGGGCTCCGGGCTGTGGGCCCGGGTTCCCATGGACGGCCTGATCATCGTCGACCCGGTGAGGGATGACCCACTGCTCGCCGACTGTGCGCGCCGCGGACTGCCGGTGGTCACCGACGGCCGCCCGATCGATCCGGGGTACGAGGATGTGCCCACCGTGGAGAGCGACTTGGAGCGCGGCATGACTGAGGTCCTCGGTCATCTGCGGGACGCCGGCGCCACCCGGGTCGGTCTCCTCTCGGGAGCCGAACCCGATGCGTACACCCAGGATTCCGAGCGCCTCTACCGCCAGTGGTGCGGCACGGCCGGGCAACCGCCGGTCGTGGAGACCCCGGCCGCCTCGGAGGATGCGGTGGAGGCGGCGCTGCGACTGCTGTCCGGCCCCGGACGCCCGGACGCGGTGCATGGCCTTAACGAGACCTACGGCCAGGCCCTGGTGATCGCGGCACGACGGCTGGGCCTGAACATCCCCGACGATCTGATGATCAGCGTGATGCGCGAGAGTGACCAGCCCGAGGGCGCCGGGGGCTGGGAAGCGCCGCTGATCGCGCTGAACCTGGACGCCCGGCGCCTGGGTGCCGAGTCCGTGGCGATGCTGATCGACGTACTCGACGGGAAGGCACCGCGCAAGGTGGTGGTCGCGTGCACCGTGGTCGTACACGACTCCATCTGCCGCAGCTGAGCGGGTCCGTCGGCGCGCCAAGCGGTCAAGGGAGGTACGCGCCCCGTCCATATGCCGTTGGTAGGCAGCCTCCGCCGCGAGTGGCTCACCGCCGGTACGCCGGTAGCGGGTGCGGTCATCGTTGACGTACACCGCACCGTCGGCCGGATCGGCGGCGCGCTTTTTCACAAAGTGCCAGTGAGGCATGTTCATCTTTCTCCTTCTGGGGGTTCCGTTCCGGAAACCCCAGGTGCTGCATCGGCTCGCAGTGCTGCGCCACGTGCAGGTGAGCGACAGAAGAGCGGGCGACGGCTTCGGAGGCCGGTGAGATCCTTGTAGCAGGAGCGTCTGACGCGATCTGGATGCCCCAGCGCGCCGGACAAGTCAGGCGCTGCCTCTCACAGACAACGGTGTAGTGCACATGGATACCTCCGACAGCGCAGGTACAGCTGGCCGCAGCCCGGGGCCGACCGACGAGTGGTGGCATTCGAACCCGTCGATGCTGGAGCGAATCCTCGCCCTTTCGCCGGCAGGTATGGCCGTGCTGGACCGAGATCTGTGCTTTGTCTGGGTCAACGAGGCTTTGGAGCGCCTCGGGGGCATCCCCCGTGACCAGCGGCTGGGCAAGCGCCTGCGGGACGTGCTGCCCCTATCGGATCTCAGGCTGGATGCCGAGGGGATCGAGTCGCGTACGCGGGAGGTGCTCAATAGCGGGCAGCCCCTGGTCGATCACCTCATGCGAGGCGGCACGAAGGCACACCCACACCGGCCGCACGCATACTCGCTGTCCATCTTCCGGCTTCACGACGCCGCGAACCGGGTGCTGGGCGTGTCCTTCATCGTCCTCGACGTCACCGATCGTTGGCGGGCTCGGGAGCGGCTCGCTTTGCTGAACGAGGTCGGTGCGCAGACCGGCAGCACATTGGACGTCATGCACACCGCGCAGACCCTGGCTGACATCAGCGTGCCGCGGCTGGCCGACTTCGTCGCCGTCGACCTCCTGGAATCGGTGATTCGCGGCGACACACCGCGTCCTGGGGCCCACCTCCATCCGCCGCAGATGCGCCGTGCGGGCCAGCAGTCGATCCACGCAGGCTGTCCCGAGTCGGTCGCGGCGACCGGGCAGGCCGTCGACTTCCATCCCCACTCACCCGAAATGCAGTGCATGCATGACGGGCGCTCCCGCCTGGAAGCCATGCCGGGTGCGTCAACCAGCAGCTGGTTCGCGACAGACCCGGCTCGATCCGCGAAGATCCAGGAGTTCGGTTTCTGCTCCTTGATACTGGTCCCGATCCGTGCTCTCAGCGATGTTCTGGGCGTCGTCAGGTTCATCCGCTGGCAGCTGCGCGACCCCTTTGAGCAGGACGACTTGCTCCTCGCGGAAGAGGTCGTGGCCCGCGCGGCGGTGAGCATCGACAATGCCCGCCGCTACACCCGGCAGCACAGCACCGCGCTGGCTCTGCAGCGCAGCCTGCTCCCGCGCAGCCTCACTGGCGGCAGCACTCTCGATGTCGCGTGGCGCTACTTGCCCGCCCATGCCTCCGATGGCGCGGGCGGCGACTGGTTCGACGTGATACCCCTGTCCGGGGCCCGGGTGGCCATGGTCGTCGGAGACGTCGTGGGCCACGGGATCGACGCCGCAGCCACCATGGGACGACTTCGCACCACCGTTCGCACCCTGGCGGACATAGACCTCCCCCCGGACGAGTTGCTGGCCCACCTGGACGACCAGGTACTGCGCCTGATCGACGAGGAGCAGACCGCCGACCCGTCACTGATTCCCGCCGCGCTCGGCGCTACCTGTCTGTACGTCGTCTACGACCCGGCCACGCGTAAGTGCACCATGTCCCGCGCCGGCCATCCCCCTGCCGCAGTCACCACCCCGGACGGCTCGGTGACCTTCCCCGACCTGCCCGCCGGGCCTCCGCTTGGCCTGGGCGCCCTGCCCTTCGAATCCGCCGAATTCGAAATCGTTGACGGCAGCGTCCTTGCCCTGTACACCGACGGCCTGATAGAAACCCGCGACCAGGACATAGACCTAGGCCTTACCCGGCTCCGTACCGCATTGGCAGCCCCCAAGGCGCAGCTCGACGAACTCTGCGGAACCGTCCTGAATGACGTGCTCACCGGCCATCCCGACGACGACGTAGCACTGCTCCTTGCCCGCACCCACGCCCTCAACGAGGAGCAAGTGGCCACCTGGGAGCTGAGCTCCCGCCCGTCGGTCGTCGCAGACGCCCGCTCCCTGACCGCCGACCGCCTCACCGCCTGGGGACTGGACAGCCTGATCTTCACCTTCGAGCTGATCGTCAGCGAGCTCGTCACCAACGCCATCCGCTACGGCAACGGACACATCCGGCTGCGCCTGATCCGGCAGGATGCGCTCATCTGTGAAGTCTCCGACGCCAGCAGCAGCTCACCACGCATGCGCCACGCACGGACCACGGACGAGGGCGGCCGCGGCCTATTCCTCGTAGCGCAGCTGACCCGCCGTTGGGGTACCCGATACACGGCCGACGGCAAGATCGTCTGGGCAGAGGAACACCTCCCGGTGAACGGCGCTCAGTATCGGGCGCCCTGACCTCCTACACGAACGCCGCATCTGGAACCGTCGCGGTCCGAGGCTTGGCTGCCGCGGCTCCACGGCACCTGCACCAGTCGGCACCGCCCGCCCCCGACCAGCTCCTTCCGGGCCTGACCCTGCCCGCAGACCTCGACCCGGCCGACATCCGCAACGGCAAGGACGTGCTCGCCCTGCTGTGTCGGCTGCGCCGCGCCCCCCTGCTGAGCGCCGACCCTCCGGAGACCTTCAGCGTGCACACGCCCTCCGGAGGCCTGCACCTGTGGTACCAGGTCGGTGACGGCAGCAAATGGCGCATGGACTCCCGGGGACGACTGGGCTGGCAGGTCGACATCCGCGCCGACCGCTCCTACGCCGTCGCACCCGGCACCCGCACCCGCGCCGGCCTCTACACCCTGCTGGGCGACTGCCGGTGTCCCTGCCCGCCAGCGCGCGCGGGCGCGGCTACGTCGCCGCGGCCGTGCGCGCCGAACTCGATGCCGTCGCCACCTGCCGGTCCGGCCGCAACGACCAGATCAACAAAAAACGCCTACTGCCTCGGCCGGCTCGTCGGCGCCGGGCTGCTCGATCGCGCCGAAGTGCACCAGGCCCTGACCGACGCAGCCCAACTGCCGGGCACCCGCCTCATCACCACCCTCCCTCACCGCATCGCCGCCGAGCACGCGTCCGACCCCGCGCTGCGCACCCTGCCCGCGCCGCAGGAGATCCCCCCGCTGCGCTACCAGATGAGCTGGCACCCCCGTCTCGACGACGACCCCGCCCAGCGCTGGCTGCGCGACACGGTCCGCAGCATCCTCGCCGAGCCGTCCCCGTAAGCTCGCCGCGCCGCCACAGCCACGAACGTCGGCCCAGTCACTCGTGCCACTGCTCTTTTGAGGCAACTTCCCCAGACGGCTCAAGTAATCAGTCGTCACTCACAGTGCACGGATCACACAACCTGAGCCAGAACCCGTTCTCGCGTACATCGGCTATTCGCGCGAGCGTGCGACTCCCCCTCTCGTGTCGAAACGACGTCGCAACTCGCGTACATAGCCAGTGCCCCCGCGGGAACGGGGTTTGTGACGGATCTTGTGAGCTATCGCCGCATTTCAGAGGCACACCCGCGCTGTTCTGCCAGCGGTGAACACCGGCCCGACCGGGCTCGACGATCACTACGGTCCAGTCTCATGACGACGGTTACCACGCGCACGGTCGAGTATCCGGCCGACGGTTTGACGATGATCGGGCACCTCGCGCTCCCGGCCGGTGTCGACCGCCGACCCGCGGTGCTGCTCGGCCCAGAGGGCACGGGGCTCAGCGACGTCGAGCGCCGCCGGGCCGATGCTCTGGCCGAGCTGGGATATGTAGCGCTGGCCTTCGACCTTCACGGCGGGCGCTATTTGGGTGATCCCGAGGAGATGCTGGCGCGTTGCATGCCACTGCTTGCTGATCCCGACCGGATGCGGGGCATCGGCCATGCGGCGCTCGACGTGTTGCGCGCCGAACCGCGGACCGACCCCGACCGGATCGCCGCCATCGGCTACGGCACCGGGGGCGCTGTCGGGCTGGAACTCGGGCGCGATGGCGTCAGCCTGCGCGCGATCGGGACAGTCAATGCGCTGACCACGGGCCGACCGGGCGAGGCGGCGCGCATTCGCTGCCCGGTGTGGGCCGGGGTCGGGTCGGAAGACCCGATCATGCCGCCCGCGCAACGGGACGCGTTCACCGCCGAGATGCAGGCCGCGGGCGTCGACTGGCGCCTCGTGGTCTACGGCGGCGCCTTGCACGCCTTCCACCACCCGCCGGTCGACCACACCGTGCGTCCCGGCGTCGGCTACCACCCACAGCACGCGCAGCGCGCCTGGCACGACGTCATCGACCTGCTCGCCGAGTGCCTGCCCGTAACGGAGTGATCTGGTCAGCAACCGCGACTCCGGGCCGCGAGCCAGGCGGTAGACCGCCACCGGCTCCGGTTTGTGGGACATCACCGCAGCTCAGAGAAATGGTGACGAGGTGCTCTGCGAGGGCGTTCCCACTCGGCGGCGGGAACCGGCTCCGCCCGATGACAGGGCTCATCCGGCTTCAGGGGCATCCGGGTTGGTGTTCTCCCTGCGCAGGCTCGCGCGAGCCGCGTCCCGATCCTCCTCCGCCTCGGCAAGCTTCTCCTCCCACTCAGCCTTGCCCCGAGTCAGCGCGTCCCTCTCGGCGGTCAGCTCGGCGTTCTGGCGGCTGAGCTCGTCGATACGTGCCACCAGCTCGCCCGTGCCGACCTGGTCGAGTTGCTGCCCCAGCTGTCGTCGCACGGCGTCCTTGAGCTTGTCCCGCTCCTCCCGCAGTGCGCTGATCTCCTGGCGCGCCGGCGCCTGCGCGGTCTCGCGTTCCGCCTTCATGGTGCGAATGTGGTCCTCGATCACAGTTCAGGTAGGACGGGGCGGGGCGGGGCGGTAGAAATCGCAGCCCGCGCAGCGGAAGCGGAGCGGGCATGCCTTCCCGCCGGCCTTGACGTTGCTGGGCTCAACACAACCGCCGAACGGCGCCGCCACGGAACTCCGCTCGTAGGCGGCGTTGGACGGCATCGGCGCCGGACGTCCGCCACGGTCCACGGCGTGCTTGCGCAGCACCTCGACCGCTGCCCGCTTCCGCTTCCGCTTCCGCTTCCGCTTGAGTGAGACCTTCTAGTACCCCATCGTCGTTTTTGGATCCTTGTGATCCAAAAAATCCTTGAGGATGTCCAGCGCGATCCCGGCGTCCGCACAGCGTTGAGCGAACGCGTGCCGGAAGGCGTAGGGGAAGACCAACGCCCGGTCGAACGGCAACGGTTGACCGCCTTCATCGAGGATCTCGGAATCCAACTGCGGGAGGGCGTCCACTCAAGGGCCCTGGAGGCCGCGATGCAGGCGGCCATTCTCGTGGACAGCTTGCCGCCAGTGGGATTGCTGCAGCGGGCCCACTGCATCATGACCGCCTGCAGCCACGGTTGCCGGATTTCGGTGAAGCCCGCCGTTCCTGCATTGCGGCGCGGCCGGATGCCGGTCGCCGAACCGATCCCGAGGGCCGGCAGGTCCCACACAACCCGCTGTGTGGGGTCGATGCCATTGAAGTCATCGAAGGCCGAACGCAGATGACGCAGCATCTCCTGGGCATGGGCGACGACACTTGTGGTGCGGCCGAACGCACCTCGAGCCGTATCACGGGTGCCAACGGGGCCAGGGCGACCTGGTTGCCGGTCATGTAGGGAGCCTGGCGACTTGCCCAGGTCTCGACCGAGCCGTGCGCCTCGGCCTCCCTGGCCTGCCAGCGGGAGTAGTGCCTCGGGCACAGGCGTGCGCGGACAGCGGATTCCGGCGAACAGCCGAGCACCAGGCACGGTGGCAGCGGCTCGTAGCCGGGCGTCGTAGCCGCCCACGTAGCCATGTTTTCGTCGGAGTCCTCCAGCCTCTGTCGCTTGAACACCGCGACCCACAGGCTGTAGTGGGACCTGCAGAGGCCGCGGACCGCGACCCGCCGTTGGCACCGACCATCCTCGGGACCGGCTGCACATTGGGTGAGGGGCTTGTAAGCCTGGAGCCTCGTAGTGGGAATGTAGGCGGCGTCGAACTCCTCCGAGCTCAGCCCTGCGCGTGCGAGTGCCTTCTCGCAACTCCTGCACCTCATGTTGGGTGCAGCATTCACCCGCGGGCACTCGAGGGTGCGGCACCTGTAGGCGACGGTGCGGGGATTGTCGATGTCGCCGGTGAACAGCCACAGGGCCAGGTCCCACTCGTCCGGACGCCAGTCGGGGTCGATGCGCCCCGCGAGGTAGGTCCGCCACTCCTCCAACCTGGCATCGCTCTGCGCCGGGGCCGGCGTGATGCGCTCGACCAGCGCCAGAGTGCTGGTCATGCGCGGTCCTTCCGCAGGGCGGTGAGCCGTTCGACGGCCTCGCGCTTGTCGGTGTCGGTGGCGTGGATGTAGGGGGCCATCGAGGACGGGGAGACGTGCCCCATAAGGTTCTGGATCACGTCATCCGGAGTCCCGCTTCGCTTCCACCGCGTGGCGGCGGAGTGGCGGAGCATGTGCGGGCGGGCGGCGAAGCCGGCTTTGACGGCCAGCCGGTCGAACACTTTGAGGTGGTGCTGACCGGGCCTGAGGACCGTCACAGCTCCTGAGGCCGTCGAATAATTCCGTGCCGTGCCACCGGTGGACGTGCAGACTCGCCCCATGGCGGACATGAGGGCGTTCCAGGATGCGGTCACCAGCTGGGCGACGGGCGGTCCGGACGGGCCGGCGCGCGATCTGGCGGAAACCCTGGGGGTGCGGACCGCGGTGCTCCTGGAAGGGCTGAGCGATGTCGCGGCCGTCGAGGCGCTGGCCGCCCGGCGTGGCCGGGACCTGGCCGCCGAGGGCGTGTGTGTCGTGCCGATGGGCGGGGCGATGAGCGTCGGCCGCTATGCCGGCCTCCTCGGACCACCCGGCCTCGGTCTGCGCCTGACAGGACTGTGCGACGAGGGCGAACAGGGCTTCTACGAGCGCGGCCTGACACGGGCCCAGGCACCGCTCCAGGACATCTACGTATGCACCGCGGATCTGGAGGATGAACTCATCCGCGCGCTCGGCACGGCAGGTGTCGAGGAGATCCTCCGCGCCGAGGGCGACTTCCGCGCCTGGCAGACCTTCCAGCGCCAGCCCGCACAGCACGGCCGGCCCCGGCATCAGCAGGTGCGGCGCTTCCTCGGCACAAAGAAGGGCCGCAAGATCCGCTACGGCCGTCTTCTTGTGGAGGCCCTCGCACCGGACCGGACACCGCCCCCGCTCGACGGCCTCCTCGCGAGCCTGTGAGGCCGTGGACGGACTGCCGTTTCGAGCGTGCTCGACAGCAGACGAGCGCGGGGCTTCATCAGTTGACCGGTTGGCACCGGCTGGGCAGGCTCCAGCACGACCCGCCTGCCCCTACCGGGAGACCTACGGATGACTTCTCACCTGCACGCGCTCTGCTTCGATGCGCACGACCCGCTCCGTCTCGCGCGCTTCTGGGCGGACTTTCTCTGCTGGGAGACGTCCGATGACTCCTCCGACGGCATCACGTTGCTGCCCAGCGATGAGACCGGGTTCCAGCTCCGCTTCCTCCCGACCCAGGAGCGGAAGACAGGCCAGAACCACATGCACTTCGATCTGACGAGCACGTCCCTCGACGACCAGAAGCAGGTGGTGGAGAGGGCGCTCGAACTCGGCGCCCGGCACCTCGACATCGGCCAACGCCCGGAGGAGGGACATGTGGTGCTCGCCGACCCCGAGGGCAATGAGTTCTGCGTCATCGAGCCGGGCAACAGCTTCCTCGCCGAGTGCGGATTCATCGGGGCGCTGGCGGGCGATGGTTCGCAGGAGGCCGGGTACTTCTGGAGCCGAGCGCTGGGCTGGCCGTTGGTCTGGGACCGGGACCAGGAGACCGCGATCCGCTCACCGCACGGCGGTCCGAAGGTCACGTGGGGTGGTCCACCCCTGATGCCGAAGACGGGGAAGGAACGGCTGCACTTCGACCTCGCTGCACCGGCCGGCAGTGACCTGCAGGCGGAGGCCGACCGGCTCGTCTCCCTCGGGGCGACGCGCATCGACATCGGCCAAGGGGACGTCGACCGGGTGGTGATGGCCGACCCTGACGGTCACGAGTTCTGTGTGCTGCCCCCCCCGATAAGCCCCGGAGCGGGGCTCACGACCCTGCGGGCCGGAGACCCGGCATGCCGAGGTTGATCGGCGCGATGCGAGCCGGCCGCTGGCTCTCTTCGCGTTTCTGACGGAGGAAGGTGAGGGTGAGGTCGATGCCCTCGGTCTCTCCGAGCCAGCCCTTCTGCTCGGCACGGGCCCGGCGAGCGGCCCTTCGGGGTCGAGAGCGACGGCCTGGAGGAGGGCGGCGCCTCCAGCCGCCTCCACCCGCTGGAACGACCGAAGTTCGGCGATCTGCTCACCTACGCGCGGCCGGGCGATATCGTGCACATTTCCGAGATGTTCCGCCTCGTCCGAGGTACCCAGCAGACCCTCGCAGCCGCCGGCGAACTCCAGCGCGACCTCCAACGGGAGCCGGCATACGACGGACCACGGGCCGCCAAGGCCAAGGGCAGCAAAGGCGAACGCCGCCCGGCCGTCACCGTGAGCGCGCTGTGGCGGAGCCGCGTCCGTCGGCAAGCCTGACGAGCGATGGGTCGATGCGCAACCAGCCGATGAGCGGGTGGATCCATCCGGTCAGCCCAGCGATGCGCTCACCGTACGCAGCTCGTCCAGGGCCGCCAGGACGTACCCGGCGAGCTCGTCCCTGCCGTCACGGTCGTCCTCGGACCATTCGGCGAACCCGCGCTTGAAGGCGAGGATGCCCAGCTCGCTCGCGAGGGCCGCGGTGGGGTCGGGCAGGCCGCGGGCGACCAGGGCGGCCGTCATCGAGGCGGCGAGGCTGACGGTCTTGAGGGCGTCACGCTCTTGCAGTTCGGCGCTGGCGGCGACGGCCGCCTTCAGGCGCGGGGCGAGCTCGCGGTTCATGGGGCCCATCGCGCTCGACGCGCGTTCAAGACCGGCGGCGACCGCCTCCAGCGGGGTGGCGCAGCCGGGGGCCTCGGCGATCCCCTCGGTCAGCAGCCGGCTCAGCGTCTCCTGTCCGGCCACCAGCAGCTCACGCTTGTCGGGGAAGTGCCGGAAGAAGGTGCTCTTGGTGACCCCGGCACGCTCGGCGATCTGCGCGACCGTCGTGGCGTCGTACCCCTGCTCGGTGAACAAGTCGACTGCGGCCACGATGAGGCGTTCGCGTGCGCCTGGTTCCCACCTACCCATGGGGCCAGCATACGCGATGGGACTCTTGTCCCATCACCTGGTAGCGTGTGACGGGACAAGAGTCCCATCACTTGGGGGAGAATTTCCATGCGTGTCTTCGTCACCGGTGCCACCGGTCAGATCGGGTCCACCGTCGTCGCCGAACTGCTCGGCAACGGCCACACCGTCCTCGCACTCACCCGTTCCGACGCGTCCGCGCTCGCCGCCGAGGCGGCCGGCGCCGAGCCGCTCCGGGGAGCCCTCGCCGATCTGGACGTCCTCCGGGCCGGCGTCGCTCAGGCCGACGGGGTCGTCCACCTGGCATTCGGCAATGACTTCAGCAGTCCCGAGGCCCTCGCGAAGAATGTCGCCGAGGAGAGTGCCGCCCTCGCGACCCTCGGCGAGGAACTCGTCGGCAGCGACCGCCCCTTGGTCACCTGCTCGGGTACGCCCCATGTGCCGGGCCGTGTCTCCACCGAGGCCGACCCGCCGCAGACCGACGGGCCGGTCGGCGGTCGCGGTCACGCGGTCACGGCGGTCCTGGGCCTTGCCTCGCGCGGGGTCCGGAGCACGGCCGTACGCCTGCCGCGCACGGTCCACCACCAGGGCACGGGCGGGTTCGCCGGCTTGCTGACCGACATCGCACGCCGGACCGGAGTGTCCGGCTACCCGGGCGACGGTACACAGCGCTGGCCGGCCGTCCACGTGCTCGACGCGGCGGTCCTCTTCCGGCTCGCCCTGGAGCAGGCGGAAGCCGGTACCTCCTGGCACGCCGTGGCCGACGAGGGGGACCGGGTGCGGGACATCGCCGCGGTCATCGGCCGACGGCTGGGCCTGCCGGTCGGGTCGGTGCCCTCGCAGACGTACGGCCCTCTCGGCCCGATCTTCGCGAGCGACCAGCCCTCGTCCAGCGCCCACACCCGGCAGACCCTCGGCTGGGAGCCGAAGCACCCCGGCCTCCTGGAGGACCTGGAGAACATCCAGCCCTGACCGGCGACCAGGAGGCCCGCTTACGGCGCTCGTGCCGACAGCGGCAGGCCCTCGCCCCTCACCTACGTCACTCGCGGTCGACCGTCTCGGCGCAGCGATGGCCCGCGCCCGTCCACGCCCGGTCGACGCGGCTCCGGCTCTCGGCTTGATCCCCACATCATCGCCGACGGCCCGTCCCGCTGACGCCGGACCGCCACCCGCGTGGCAGCAACACGTCCCGCACCGTCGACCTGTCCGTGGCGAAAGTGCGTCTCCACGGCATCTCCGGCTGTGCAGCCATTCACATCCACAACCAACAGGAGGTCCCGGCATGGTGGCAGTTGTCTTCGGCGCTCGCGGTAACGTCGGTCGTCATGTGGCCGATGGCCTGCTGGCCGCCGGTGAGCAGGTCAGAGCAGTCAGCAGGACCCCGGCCGCGGGCTTGACGCCAGGGTGGGAAACAGTCGCCGCCGACCTGGAGCGTCCCGAGACGCTGCCCGCAGCGCTCGACGGCGCCGACAAGGTGTTCCTTTACGGAATGCTCGACCCCCGGAAGCCCTACGACATCGAGAAGGTCGCTGCGGCGGCCACAGCCGCGGGGGTCCGGCAGGTGGTTCTGCTCTCGTCGGTGTCGGTCGTGAACGCCGACGCCGACCACCCGGTCCCCCGCCTGAACCGCACGATCGAGCAGGCCATCCAACGGTCCGGCATGGACTGGACGTTCCTCAGGCCGGGGACATTCGCGACCAACACCCGCACCTGGTGGGCCGAATCGATCCGCACGGACAACGTCGTCCGTCTTCCCTATCCGCTTGCACAGTCGGCACCGGTGCACGAGAAGGACATCGCGGCGCTTGCGGTGACCGCCCTGACCGAACCGGGCCACTCGCACCAGGCCTACACCATCTACGGGGCCGAGTCCCTGACCCTGCAACGGCAGGTCGAGTACATCGGCGAGGCCCTCGGCCGCCGCATCCGGATGGAACACGTCTCCGACGAGCAGGCTCGCGCGGAAGTGGGCAGAACAATGCATCCAGTCGTGGCCGAGGCCATCGTGAGTCAGTGGGCCGCCGCCAACGGCGTCCCGGTCCTGACCTCCGTCATCGCCGGAAAGATCACCGGCGCGCCGGCGCACACCTACGCCCAGTGGGCCGTCGACCACGCCGACGACTTCCGCTGAGCTTGTCGCAGATGCGCGGGGCGCCCCGGTACTCATGCTCAGGGCTCTTCTCCCGCCGCGTCGAGCTGCTTCCACGTCGCGGGCGCGATGTCCTGGGCCATCCAGTCTGCCGCGGAGGCGACCTCGTGCGCGGAGCGGAAGCCGGCCACCACGCAGGCCACCGCCGGGTCGCGCAGCGGGAAGCGGAGGGCCGCGTGCGGCAGGACGATACCCTGCCGTTCGCAGGCCTCGGCCAGTCGGCGCGCGTGCCGCAGGACCGGCTCCGGGGCGGGGCCGTAGTCGAAGTGGGCCTCGTCCGGTGGTCGTGGGCGGCTGAGCAGGCCGGAGTTGAAGGGTGCCGCGGCGACCACCGACACTCCCGCGCTCTCGCACTCCCGCAGCAGCCGGGCCGCGCCGCGGTCGAGGAGGGTCCAGCGCCCAGCGACCATGACGGCGTCCACGTCGGCGTCGGCGACGATGCTCCGGAGGGGCGCCACCGCGTTCATGCCGACTCCGATCGCCCCGATCACTCCCTGGTCGCGCAACTCGGCGAGGGCGGGGAGCGTTTCGTGGACGGCCGTGTCGAGGTGGTCGTCGGGGTCGTGGACGTAGACGAGATCCACGCGGTCCGTGCGCAGGCGGCGCAGGCTGCCCTCCAGGCTGCGCAGCACTCCGTCGCGGGAGTAGTCGGGGCGGCGGCGGAGGGTGTCGGGCACCGCGAAGCCGCCGGCGGCGAGATCGGACCCCGTGGGCTCGGGGTGTGGTTCGAGGAGCCGGCCGACCTTCGTGGACAGCGTGAACGCGTCACGGGGCAGCCCTGCCAGGGCCACGCCGAGCCGCCGTTCGGACAATCCCAGGCCGTAATGGGGGGCGGTGTCGAAGTACCGGATGCCATGGTCCCAGGCGGCCCGCACGGCGGCGTACGCCTGTGTGTCGTCCAGGGGCGCGTAGAGGTTGCCGAGGGGTGCGGCGCCGAATCCCAGGGCGGTGACGTAGGTCCGTGTGGCGCCGAGCGGACGGCCGTTCATCCGTGGATTCCGTACCAGTGGGCGGCTGTCGCGCCGAAGACGGCGGCCCGCTCGTCGGCGCCGAGATCCTCGGTGAGGGCTTCGGCGACCGCGACGACCTCGTCGTACTCCGCGGCGAGCCGGCAGACCGGCCAGTCGGAGCCGTACATGAGGCGCTGGGGCCCGACGGTCGACAGGAGGGTGTCGGCGTAGGGGCGCAGGGCAGTGACGGGGTCGCCGTCGGTGAGCGTGACGAGGCCGGAGAGTTTGACCGCAATGTTGGGGTACCCACCGAGTTCGGCCATGAGGGTGGTCCATCGGTCCTCGGGCCGGGGACCGGCGAGCGGGTTGCCCGCGTGGTCGAGGACGAAGCGGACCTCGGGCATCTCGCGCACCACGCGGACGGCGGCGGGGAGTTGGTCGGGGCGCACGAGCAGGTCGTAGGCGAGACCGGCGTCGGCGACGGCGGCGATGCCGCGGCGCGCGTCCGGGCGGTCCAGCCAGTCCGGGTCCGGTTCGTCCTGGACGCCGTGCCGGATGCCGGCGAGGGCGGACGCGCCGGGCAGTTCCCGCAGTCGCGCAAGGCTGTCGCTGACGGCGGGGTCCGTCAGATCCGTCCAGCCGACGATGGCCAGGACGTGCGGGTCGTGGGCGGCCAGTGCGAGGAGTTCGGGGGTCTCCTCGGCGACCGGGACCGTCTGGACGGCGACGGTGCCGTCCAGGGCGTGCCGTTCCAGGGACGGACGCAGGCCGGCCATCGTGTACGTCCTGTGCAGGACCGGGAGCTCACGGGTCCACTGCTGGTCGCGGAGGTCGAGGTCCCAGAGGTGGTGATGGGCGTCGATGCGCAACGGAGGTTTCCTTCGGGTGGGCGCCCGTGCTCCGGTCCGCGGCGGGTGCGGGCCGGACCACGGGCGGGGCGGCGGGGTCAGTCGAGGTGAAAGATCTCTTCCGCAGCCGTCCAGAGCTCACCGGCCGGCGCGCTCTCCAGGGGCCGCTGGCAGGGGTCGGTCAGCTTCCACCACTCGCGCGAGACGGGGTCGGCGGCGATGCGGGCGGTGTCGGCCTCGTAGTCCTCGCCGGTGTATTCGAGGTAGCTGAAGAGCAGTCCGTCGCGCAGGAAGATGGAGTAGTTGCCGATGTGGGCTTCCCGCAGGGCAGCGAGGACACCGGGCCAGGCGTCCGCGTGCAGGGCGCGGTACCGCGCCTCCTTCTCGGGGCGCAGCCGGACCACGGCGGCGAACCGGCTCACGGGGCTCATCGCCCGCTCCGCAGCCGCAGCCCGTCCATTCCGCCGTCGACGGCGAGCGCGGTGCCGGTGGTGGAGGCGGCGGCCGGGGAGGCGAGATGGAGGACGGCCGCGGCGACCTCGTCCGCGTCCACGAGTCGGCCCTGGGGCTGGCGGGCGGCGAGGGCGGCCTGCTCGGCCGCCGGATCCTCGGCGCGGGCGAGCAGGCGGCCGATCCAGGGGGTGTCGGCGGTGCCGGGGTTCACGGCGTTGACGCGGATTCCGCGGGGCAGCAGGTCGGCGGCCATCGCCCGGGTCAGCGACAGGACGGCACCCTTGCTGGCGGTGTAGAGGGCGCGCTGCGGGAGGCCCGCGGTCGCGGCGATCGAGGCGATGTTGACGATCGCCGCGTGCGAGGAGCGGTCGAGCGCAGGCAGCACGGCCCGGGTGACCCGGACGAGTCCGAGGACGTTGACGTCAAGGACGCGGTGCCACTCTTCGTCGGCGTTGTCCTCGATCCCGCCCTGGGCGCCGATGCCGGCGTTGTTGACCAGGATGTCGAGGCCGCCGAAGGTGTCCAGGGCCGCTGCGGAGGCGGCCACCACGGAGGCGTCGTCCTGGAGGTCGGCCCTGCTGTAGCGGGCGATTCCGGCAAGGGCATCGGGGGCATCGGGGGCGCGGTCGAGTACGGCGACGCGCGCTCCCTCGGCGGCGAGCAGGCGGGCGGTGGCGAGGCCGATGCCGGAGGCGCCGCCGGTGACCAGGGCGCGCAGTCCGTCGAGCAGAGGCATGTCAGGCCTGCCCGACGGTCTGGCGCTGGTGTCCGAGTCCGTCGATCTCGACGTCCACGACGTCGCCGGCGCGCAGGTAGGGCGTGCCGGGCAGCCCCATGGCCACGCCCGCCGGGGTGCCGGTGTTGATGACGTCCCCGGGCCGCAGGGTCATGAAGTGGCTGAGGTAGTGCACGATCCGGTGGACTCCGAAGATCATGTCGGCGGTGGAACTGTTCTGGCGGAGCTCGCCGTTGACCGAGAGGCGCATGTCCAGGGCCTGGGGGTCGGGCACCTCGTCGGCGGTGAGCAGCCAGGGGCCGAGCGGGTTGAAGGTCTCGCAGTTCTTGCCTTTGTCCCACTGCCCGCCGCGTTCGAGCTGGAACTCCCGCTCGGAGACGTCGTTGCTGATGGCGTAGCCGGCCACGCACTGGGCGGCGGCCTGCTCGTCGGGGAGGTAGCGGGCCTCGCGGCCGATGACCACGGCGAGCTCGACCTCGTAGTCGGTCTTCACCGAGCGGCGGGGGACGAGGACTTCGTCGTCGGGTCCGACCACCGTGTCGGGCGTCTTGAGGAAGACGATGGGCTCCTCGGGAACCTCGGCGCCCGTCTCGGCCGCGTGGCGACGGTAGTTGAGCCCGATGCAGATGATCTTGCCGATGTCGCGCAACGGCGGGCCGAAGCGCTCGGGCGGGGGAACGGCGGGCAGTGTCCGCGGGTCGACGCCCGCGAGGACAGTGGGGAGGGCGGTGGGGGTCAGGTCCTCGACGAGTGGCCGCAGATCGCGCCACGTCCTGTCGGGGCCGAGGATCACGGGCTGTTCGGCCCCTGCCGCGCCGTGTCGTGCGAGTCTCATCGCGGGTCCTTCCGGAGTGGGTGGGTGGGGAAGTGCCGACCGCGCGCTGAGCGCGAAACGTTCCGCTGCACCGCCGATGCGCCACACGGGCAGCTCCTTGCTGGTGCCCGTACGACTGAAATAAGTCGGCTTCATTTGCCAAGTAGGACCATAAGGAACCGATCCATTGGGCGCAATGCATGCAGCAAAAGGCCCGAATACTATCTATTTAAACCTCTTCGTTCTTCATGCAGGGCAATTTTTCGCACAGATCTTCCCAAGGTGTAACGCCAGTGCCATAGTGATCCGACCGATGAAGCGGATTCATCCAGGCATTGCCGGGGGTGGGGTACGTGGAAGCGTCGTGGCGGGTTGCCGGCGCATCACATAGGGCCGCTCAGGGTCGTCATCGCCCGGGGTACGAGCGTGGCGCCGAGCAATTGC
This sequence comes from Streptomyces sp. NPDC054765, assembly GCF_053612065.1. Lineage (NCBI taxonomy): Bacteria > Bacillati > Actinomycetota > Actinomycetes > Kitasatosporales > Streptomycetaceae > Streptomyces > Streptomyces sp. NPDC054765. The sequence goes on from NZ_JBSHBP010000073.1 coordinate 20,941, forward strand.
CGGACTACACCGCCGAGCAGAACCTGCGTCCCGGCGACCGCCTGGCCACCGAACGAGCGGAACCCGGTACGACCGGGCCGCCGAGCCCGTGACCGGCCGCTTCGTGCGGCTGACGGTCACCGGGGCCGACGGCAACGGCGGCAACATCTCCGACTTCCAGGTGTACGGCGAGCGCTGAGCCCGGCCCGGACGCCGGCCCAACGAACAGAGACGAAGGCCAGGATGAAGATCACTCATGTCGACGTACACCGGATCGACGTTCCCGCGGCCGATCCGCCGTTCAGCTGGCCTGCGGGCGCCCGGAGAACTGTAAGTCCTCATTGTCGTGCCACATCGGGACCGGGCCGTACGCTGCGCACCGCCGTCGTCGGCCTCTCCCTGGCGACCGCCGCCGCCCTCAGCGGCTGCGCCAGCGCCGACACGACGAGCTCCTCCGCTTCCGCCGCGAAGGAGTTCAAGCCCGCGGCGCAGAAGGCCGGCTCGCAGATCACGGTCTGGACGGACTCGACCCGTCTGCCGTCGGTCCAGGCATACCAGAAGGCCAACCCCGGTACGAAGATGAAGATCGTCACCTACGACGGCGGCGCCGACGGATCGACGTACCTCCAGTCGAAGGTGCAGTTGTTCGACCGCACCGGCAGCGGCTGGCCCGACGTCGTGTTCGGCTCGCCCACGGACGTGACCTGGGCCGCCCAGCCCACGAAGCCGGGCGCGCAGCCCTTCGCCGCGCCCCTGGACGAGAAGCTGGTGCCGCGGAGCACCCTCGACGGCTTCGCGAAGGGCTCACTGACGCCCTGCGAGTTCCAGGACCACACGTACTGCCTGCGCAATGACATCGCCCAGGTCGTGCTCTGGTACAACAAGCCGCTCATGGACAAGTGGGGCTACCAGGTCCCCGGCACCTGGGAGGAGTACGAGGCGCTGGGCAAGAAGGTCGCCAAGGAGCACCCCGGATACCTCGTGGGCTCGGTCGGCGACACCAACTCCCACGAGTCGTACTTCTGGGCCGGCCGGTGCCCCGCCTTCCACCTCGTCAAGCCGAACACGCTGCGCACCGACCTCGGCGACCCGAAGTGCGTGCGCACGGCGAAGCTGCTGGACGCGCTGATCGACGCGAAGGCCGTCACCATCAAGGGCTTCTTCAGCCAGGGCTTCGCCAAGGACAGCGGCGACAAGGTCCTGATGGCCTACGGCCCGTCCTGGTACGGCCAGTACCTGTTCAAGACGGCGTTCAAGGTGCCCGCGAAGCAGATGGCCGTGGCGCCGCCGCTCACCTGGAAGGGCGAGTCGAAGGCGAGCACCGGCAATGTCGGGGGCGGCGTGTGGATGGTGTCCTCGCACAGCGCGAACCTCAAGGCGTCCACCGACCTCGCGACCTGGCTGACGACCTCGGACGAGAACCAGTCCACGGCACCCACCTACCCCGCGTACACCAAGGCGGCGGACGCCTGGCTGGCCAACCCCGACAACAGCTCGTACTTCGCCGGTGACGTGAGCGGGCCGTTCAAGCAGGCCGCGGACCAGGTGTGGACCGGCTGGTCGAACACCAAGTTCTCGGACGCCACGTCCTGGTCCAACTCCGTGCTGCCGGCGTTGACCGCGGGCAAGAGCCTGAGCTCCGCCCTGCCGGCCTGGCAGAAGGAGATCAGCAACGAAGCGAAGGCCGACGGATACCAGGCGGTCAACGAATGACCGTGCTGAAGACCGAGCGCGTCGCTGTCCACCGAGGCGCCACCACGCAGCGACGGGCACGCCGGGCGAGCCGCGCAGGCTACCTGTTCGTCGCGGGGTACACGCTGCTGCTCTTCGCCTTCGGGGTCTTCCCGACCCTCTACTCGTTCTACCTCGCGCTGACCAACGACCGCGGACAGTTCACCGGCTTCAACCAGTTCGTGAAGGTCGCCCAGGACTACCGCTTCGTGCCGGCCTTCGCCCACATGCTGGTCTATCTCGTCATGTGGCTCGTCGTCCTGGTCGTCCTCGTCGTCCTCGTGGCCGTGGTGCTGCGTGGCCGGGTGCGGCCGGGCACCTCCGCCGTGCTGCGGTTCCTGTACTACATCCCGGGCGCCCTCGCGGGGGTCGCCAGTGTGCTGGTGTGGCTGTTCATGCTCGACCCGGACGTCAGCCCGGTGTCGTGGCTGCTGAACAGCCTGGGGATGCACTCCTTCTCCGCCGTCCTCGCACCCGGGAACCTGCCGCTCATCCTCATGCTGATCGCCTTCTGGACCGGGGCGGGGGGCTGGATGGTCGTCATGTACGGCGCGTTGAACAACATCCCGGACGAGGTCCTGGAGGCGGCGCGCATGGACGGTGCGGGCCCGTGGCGCACGGTCTGGCATATCCAGATTCCCATGATCCGCCAGTGGATCGTCTACATGACGATCATGGCCTTCGCGACCGGCACCCAGTTGTTCGTGGAACCGCAGTTGCTCCAGACCGCGAGCCTGGGACGGGTGAGCCCCACGTGGTCGCCCAATCAGCTCGCGTTCGTCTACGCCTTCCAGCAGGGCGACTTCAACGGCGCCGCAGCCATCTCCGTCTTCCTCCTGGCCCTGGGGCTGGTGGCCGCCGGGCTGCTGGTCGCCCGCTCGAACCTGTTCAAGTTGGACGAAAAATGACGCACCCCTCCCTCGTTTCCCCGGCCGGCCGGGCGCCGCGCCCCTCGAAACTCGCCTCGTTCCTCGTCGTCGGCGCCCTGCTCCTCCTGCTGCTGGTGTTCTTCGTGCTGCCGGTGGTGTGGCTGCTGCTCGCCCCCTCGAAGACCGCCGGCCAGGTCGTGCACGACAACCCGCTGTCCTTCGGCTCCTTCCACCAGATCGGCACCGCCTGGAAGAACCTGTTCGGTTTCCAGGACGGCGCCATGGCCAAGTGGCTGCTCAACTCGGCCATCTACTCCGGGGGGTCGCTGATCCTGACCCTCGCGGTCAGCATCCCGGCCGGATACGCGCTGGCACTGACGAAGTTCCGGGGCCGCAAGACGCTGCTCACCGTTACCCTGGTCACCATGATCATGCCGCAGGCCACCCTCGTGCTGCCGGTGTTCCTGGAGCTCAACCGCCTCCATCTGATCGGCACCATCTGGTCGGTGATCCTCCCCTTCTCCTTCTACCCCTTCGGCGTGTACCTCGTGTACATCTACTTCGGCAGCAGCCTGCCCCGGGACCTGCTGTCGGCGGCACGCATGGACGGCTGCACGGAATGGCAGTTGTTCACCCGGATCGCGCTGCCGCTCGCGAAACCGGTGATCGGGCTGGTCGCGTTCTTCAGCTTCGTGGCGAACTGGAACAACTTCTTCCTCCCTTATCTGGTGCTGCCCGGCAGCGACCAGTTCCCGGTGCAGGTCGGACTGAACCAACTCCTCACCTCCACGCCCTCGTTCAACCCGGTGGCGGGCGCGGGGCTGAACATCACGATTCCCGAGCTGTCCCTCGCGATCGTGGTGGCGATCCTCCCCGTGCTCGTGCTGTTCGTCTTCTCACAGCGCACGCTGGTCTCCGGGATGCTGGCAGGGGCCACAAAGGAGTGAATTCAACACCAAGTTCATATGCGGAAAGGCCTGGAGGAATCCGCAGCATATCCGGCCCGACGTAAGGCCGGTTTCGCGCCAGTCCGGACTCTGCCCCTCACGTCTTCTTTTGGAAACTTCAAGAGTCAGCGGGAATTACCGTCACCATCCGACAAGTGTCCACCACCCGATAAGTGTCATAGTAATCGTGGTAAATCAACTGGGCTTACCTAGTCCGATCAGGAAGTGTCGTCGTGCCAGGTGAACAATGGAAAAGCCCCGCGGGGGGTGCAGCCGGGTCCGGAAGCTACCGGCCGGGTTACGAGATGGTGGCCGAGCAGTTGCTCGCTTACGTCGCCGAACGCGAGATGCGTCCGGGCGACCGGCTGCCCACCGAAGTGCAGCTGGCCGAGGTGATGGACACCAGTCGTCATGTCATGCGGGAAGCAGTGAAGGTGCTCGCCGCGATCGGCCGGCTCAAGGTGCGCCGGGGGGCGGGCATCTTCGTGGCGGAAGCCGCAGGTCAGTTCGGCTCCGAGCTACTGGCGCACTACCAGCCCACCAGCATGGAAGACGTCCTGATGATGCTGGACTACCGCCGCCTGGTGGAGACCGAGTCGGCCAGGAAGGCCGGGCAGCTGGCCACACCGGGCGAGGTACGCGCCATCCGGGAAAGCGCGGACGCAAGCCTGCGGGCAGGCAACGGACCGGACATCGACATCGAGGCCTTCGCCTCGGCGGACACTCGGTTCCACGATGCGGTCGGTACTGCCGCGCACAACATTTTCCTGCGGGATGGTGCCGCCAACGTCCGAACTCTCGCCGCTCAGTCGGACGTACTCCTCTTCCACGGTGACGCGCCCGGCTCCCTGGAGGTCGCCGGACGTCAGCACATCGCCATCGCCGAGGCCATCGCCCAGGGCGAACCGGAGCTGGCGGCGGAACGCATGCAGGAGCACGTCGACACCACACGCCGCCAGTTCGAGCGCAAGATCCGTGACCGGCTCTTCGATTTCACCGAACCCCGACCGGTCTCCCCTCGCGACGACGGCCGGCGCTCGCGCGACGGCGACTCCTCGCGCTCTGCACCAGATGCCTCAGCCTCCTGACGATCAACGATTCGGCAGAGCACGGGGACTGAGCCGCCCACTGCCGGGGCGGTCCGACAAAGACCGGGCCGTCCTGGTCCTTGCTGCCGCTGTACCGCCTCTCGGCACCGCACAGGCGGCGACCTCCGGGGTGAGCTCCGGTCATCCCTTGATCACCGGAGCGACGAGCTTTCTGTTCACCTGCCCCGGCACCGTCGGTCATGCCCGGGACGGGTACCGGATGACGCGAGTGGGAACCACTGTCCTGCGCGCTGCGGGCTGGGGCGTGTCCCCCTGTCGCCGGTTTACGCGGTCCAGGAGCATCAGCGCCGCGCGGCGGCCGATCTCGTCGGCGTCGTAGGCGACAACCGTCAGTGGCAGGCCGAGTACGTCGGAGAGTTCGAAGTCGTCGAAGCCGACGAGAGCGACGGAGTGGTCCAGGGTGCGCACCGCACGGATCGCGCCGTGGCTCATCCGGTTGTTGGCGCAGAACACAGCGGTAGGAGAGCCAGGGCTGGAGAGCATCTCGCGTGCGGCCGCCTCGGCCGCGGCAACATCGCCCAGTCCTCGACGGATGTGCCGCTCGTCGGGCTGGAGTCCAGCCGACTCGTGCGCGGACCAGTAACCGCGGAACCGTTCGGCGCCGGTGTAGACGGCCGGCGGATTGCCAAGGAACCCGATTCGGCGATGCCCCTCCGCGATCAGCCGCCGGGTGCCTTCGTCGGCTCCGCCGAAGTCGTCCACCAGAACGCAGTCGGCGTCCATCCCCACCGGCGGCCTGGAGGCAAGGACCAAGGGCATCCTGTGCAGCGACGCAGGCGTGAGATGTGTGTGCCGGGTACCGGCCGGGACAACGATCAGCCCGTCCACTCCCTGCGCCACGAGGTCGCTCACCACATCCTGCTCGCGCAGATCCTGCCCGCCGGTGTTACCGAGCAGGACGCGTAGCCCGTGCTCCGTCAGCACCTCCTCCACTCCCAGGGCAAGCCGCGAGTAGAAGGGGTTGGCCAGGTTCGTCACCACAAGACCGACCAAGCCGCTGCCACCGCCCAGCCGCAAGCTGCGCGCGTTCATATTGCGCCGGTAGCCAAGAGCCTCGACGGCCGCCGTCACCCGTGCGCGGTTATGCGTGCTGACCCCCGGGTCCTCCTTCAGAACCCGGGAGACCGTCATGGCACTGACCCCGGCGTGTTCAGCCACGTCGCGCATGGTCGGCGCGCTGATACCGCCTGCTCGGCCGCGTGCCATGACGATCTCCTTCGCGCTCTGGGCACATCCCGCGATGGCTCGGGTTTGTCGTCATCGCTGTGACACGACGCCGGTTACCTTGGCCGGACCAGTCATTCTAGTGTGATGCGCCGTTCTCTCTGGTTTGTAGGTGCGTCGTGCACTGTCGCGTCACCCACAAGAGGGCTGCTGTGTACGACGGTTCGCGTCGCCGTGTCGTGCACGTCGGAGTTGTCGTCGAAGGCTCGTGGCTCATCAGACGGTCTCCGGAAGACTCCGCCCTTTCCCTGTACGCATGCCGTCGGGTCAGCGGTACTGGACCGTGCTTGACGAAGACCGGCTGGCGCCCGTATCGGCGGCGGACGAGTTCTTGCGGCACATGCGCTTTGGTCGTGATCAGGCCGAGTCGACGACGCGTACATACGCCGGGGCGGTCGCGCTCTACCTGACGTGGTGCGGGTGCACCGGGCGGGACTGGACGACGGCGGCGGGTCGCCTGGGCAGCTTCATGTTTTGGCTCCGGTACTCGCCCGGCGACGGCACTCCGGTGGTGGCCGGGCACGGGAGCGAGCCGGTTCGCGGACCGCGCCGGATCAACACGGGCTGGCCGGCGTCCAGCAACGCCTGGCGACCCTCACCCGCTGCCGCACGGGTCGCCAGGGCACGGAAGATCCCCGACGGCGCGCCGGTGGACTTCGTGCCCGCCAAGTGGGCCGGCTACCTGGAGGAGGCGGCGAAGAGCCGGGACGTGACGGCCTATTCGCGCTCTTCGACCTGGTCGGCATGCAGCTGTCCCCGCGCATCCGGGACCTGGGGAAGATCACCCTCTACCGGATGGACCCCCAGCGCGACGTCACCGCCGCCTGGCCGGCTACCGGCCGCTGCGGCCCCGCCGCCCGGAGCGGGCATGAGCCGTACGACGCCGGCGAAGGTCTCCGCCGAGACCCGCGGGCGGGCGCTGGTCGGCAAAGTTCCCACGGCTTGTCGAGGCGGAGGCCGCCGTTGCCTGCCGTGCAACAGACACCGGATCACATACACGGCCAACTATCTGGGATGAGCCCTAGCCGCGCTCGGCCGGAGGCGGTGCGGGCACCCGGAAGGCGTTGAGCAGGGCCGAAGTCGCGAGGTATGCGCCGATCAGGTTGACCATGTCCAGGACGCCGGTCTGCCCCACCGCCTCGACCGCGAGGCGGTACGTGTCGTCGCAGACGGACCGCGTGCGTGCCAGTTCGTCGGTGAAGCGGTGGACGGCTGCCTCGGCAGACGAAAAGTCGACACTCGAACGCCCGGCGAGGACGGCCTCGATCACCGGCTCCGCGACGCCGGTGTGCCGGCCCATCGCGGTGTGGACGTAGATCTCGTACTCGCAGTTCCACACCGCCCCGACGGTGAGAATGATGATCTCGCGCAGGGGCGCGGCCAGGGACGAGTGGGCCTGGTCGGCGAGGACCCAGGCCAGGAAGGCCGTGCCGGCGGCGGGACGGTGCACGAACGCGTTGAACGGGCCGATCAGATCTCCTTCGGCCGTGGCCGCGGCGGCCCCCGCCTCCCGGGCCCACGGCACCACCTCGGCCCGGATTCGTCGCTGCGCGGCGAGCTGGTCCTCGGTGAGCGGACCGCTGGAGGCCAGGGGCAGGCGCCCGCCCCAGTCCCGGTCTCCGGTCGATGGCTGAGCGGCGCCGGTCATGACGCGGCGAAGCCGGTGATGAGGTCGGACAGGGCCTCGGGCGCCTCCAGCGGCACCTGGTGGCCGGAGTCGACCGATGCGATCGTGACGTTGGACAGGTGGGGCACCGTCAGCCTCTTCTGCATCTCCAGGCCCCAGACCGGGTCGCTGTCGGCGATGATCAGCAGGGTCTCGACATCGATCGGCGCGGCGCGCTCGGTCCAGTCCTCGTAGATCCCCTTGTTCAGCCAGGCGTCCCAGGCCTTGCGGTTCATCTGCGCGTAGTCCTCGCAGGTGCGGTCGAACACCTCCGGCGTCAGCGGCACCGCGGTGCGGTCCAGCACGAACTTCTCCGCGTCAGCGTGGTCCCTGCGGCTCTCGAACAGTTCGCGCCGCAGGTCCTCGCCGCCGACCTCCTGCCCGAGCGGGGTGGGGGTGATCAGCACCAGCTTCGCCGGCGGATGCTTGAGCCCCAGCCCCGCGCCCGCGCGGCTGGCGAGGATCTGCATGACCTTGCCGGTCATCGAGTGGCCGACCAGCACGTAGTCGGTCAGGCCGAGCTCGTTGATCGTGGCGGCGAACGCGGCGGCCATCTCGGCCATCGTGTAGCCGGGGATCTCGCGCGCCTCGCCGTGGCCGGGCGCATCCACGGCGACGACCCGGAACTGCTCCGACAGCGGAGCGCCGGCCTCGATCCATTCGCGGCGGGCGAAACTGAACGAGTGCGAGGCCACGAGGGTGCGCCCGGGGCGCTTCGCATGGGGCTGCTGAGGAGTGTCGGTGAGGGGAAGCATGGTTCTAACCTCCGGTTGCCTTCGGTGCGGGGGACGGGGTGGTCGGTCGGGTGAGGATCAAGCCCTGCACGGCGGTACGGGCCAGGTGCACGCAGGAGTCCACGTCGATGGGCTGGTGGCCCAGCAGCAGGCGGAACGCTGCCGGGCCGAACAGCAGATCGATCGCCGCATCGGGCTCGACGTGCGGGTCGAGCTCGCCGCGCGCGACCCCGCGTTCCCACAACTCGCGCAGCGCCGCGCGGCGCGGCGCGAAGAACCGGGAGTTGAGCAGGTCGGCGGTACCGGGTTCCAGCACGGCGGCGGCGACCAGCTGGGCGAAGACGATGCCGTCGCGACCTTGGTAGTACTCGGCCAGACGGGCGACGGCCTGGACCAGGTCGTGCGCGCTGTCCCCGGTCTCGACCAGCGGCGCCAGGCGGCCGATGTGCGCGGCGAAGGCCTCGATCGCCAGCGCGGTGCGGTGCGGCCAGCGCCGGTAGATCGTGGGCTTGCTCACGCCGCTGCGGCGACTTACCGCCTCGACCGTGCATGCGGCGACGCCGCCTTCCAGGAGCAGTTGCGTGGCGGCGGTGAGCGCGAGCTCCTCGTGCTCGGGCTCGCGGGGCCGTCCCCGGCCGCGGGTTTGCCGGGCGGTCACGGCTGAGCCGAGGGTCGGACGGCCTGCAGCGGGCCGTGCCGCTCGCCGGACACGTGCCGGGCGAGCGGATCGAGCCGCGCCAGCACCGCGTCGTCCAGCGAGATCGTGAGCGCGGCCACGTTCTCGGCCACGTGGCGCGGGCTGCTGGTGCCGGGGATGGGCGCCACGGAGATCCCGAGCTGCCGACCGCGGGCGTGCACCCAGGCCAGTGCGAGCTGCGCGCCGGTGACACCCAGCTGCGCCGCCAGCGCGCCCACCGTCTCGGCCAGCCGCCGGTTGGCGGTGGCGTGATCGCCCCGGAACCGGGGGTGGGCGCGTCGGGAGTCGTTCTCTCCCAGCGAGCCCGGATCCACCGTTCCGGTCAGGAAGCCGCGCCCCAGCGGCGCGTACGGCACCAGGCCGACGCCGAGCTCGGCCATGGCCGGTACGACGGCTTCGACCTCCCGGCTCCACAGGGAGTATTCACTCTGCACTGCGGCGATCGGGTGCACGGCGTGCGCCTGCCGCAACTGGTCCGCGTCGACCTCGCACAGCCCGAGGTGGCGCACCTTGCCCGCGGCCACCAGCCCCGACATCGCCTGAACGGTCTCGGTGAGCTCGACATCCTGCGGTGGCCGGTGCAGGTAGTACAGGTCGATGTGCTCGACGCCCAGGCGCAGCAGCGAGGCGTCGCAGCAGCGGCGCACGTAGTCCGGCTCCCCGCGCACACGGCGACGGTGATCGCCCGCCGAGCGGTCGATGCCGAACTTGGTGGCTACCACGACGCCCTCGCGCCGGTCCGCGATCGCGCGGCCGAGCAGGACCTCATTGTGCCCGGCACCGTAGATGTCGGCGGTATCCAGCAGGGTGACACCCAGATCCAGTGCGCGGTGGACGGCCGAGAGGGCCCGATCCCAGTCGGACCGGCCGTAGTACTCGCTCATGCTCATACAGCCCAGTCCCTGCGCCGAGACTTGAAGTGACCCGAGCGCGGTGTGGCGCATCGCCATCTCCTTTACGTTACGACACGTAAATTAATGCACGGTTCTGCCGATCCGCAACACCCGGGCTCCGGGACGCGGGTGGCATGGCGCCGACCCGCCCTGGAAAGGTCCAGGTCCGAGGCGTGGTCCGGGCGAAGACGAGGCGCGCGGCCACGGATCTCGGCGAGCAGGCCCGCCTGAGGTCACCGCCGGGTCGGCTGCGACGCGGCTGACTTCGACACCCGGCGAGGTAGATGCGGGAGTATCGCCGGCAAGGCAGACAGGAATCCGACGAGGCGGGAACACGGAGTATCGCGAGAACAACCTGCGCGAGCGAGATTGCGGCGTTGGCCCAGATCGGGGCTGGCGCGCACCACCCGTGCAAGGGCAGCGGTCCTCGGCTTCGCCGCCCGGGGGTTCGTGGTGTGGATCCGGCCGGGACTCAACCTCGGCAACGACGCTGCGAGCCGCGGCTTCCAGCCGGCGGTTTTGATTGCAGCCGCGAGCATTCAGACGGCGGTCGCACTGTTCGGCCTCGGCGGGAACGAGACGGGCAATGCCCGGGGTCGCGGGAGCAACCGGGAGCGAAATCCGGTCCGTAAACACCCGCTGGGGTCGCCGGATCATCGACCGCGAAAACAACGGATATGGCTGACCTGGGGTGATGCGGTGGCCACTCGGCGGGCTCCACGGCCTGTTCGTCGTGTTCGCGCAGCATGCGCATGACGGTGGCGGGTGAGGGGTGTTGTCCCTTCTTCTTGTAGGGCATGAGTGCCCGCCGACCACGCCAGCGCCGCGACCACGCCGGCCGGTGACCAGTTCAGCGGCAGCACCAGCCAGACCAGGAATCCGAGGGCGAGGAGCGTGAGGTGGTACTGGCCGACATGGGCCAGGTTCGCCCTCCAACCGCGGCGGGGGCTCGCTCCGGCAGCGACCTCCTCCGGTGTCGGGGCTCCCTTCTTCGCCGCTTGCCAGTCGCACCGGCCGGTGACGTGGTCGGCGAGGTGGTGACCGACGAGGAGGAAGAAGCCGCTCCCGGCGAACGTCGCCAGGGTCATCAGATCATCGACGGTCGCCATCAGACCATCACCGTCCGCGACATGTCTCGCGCAGCGATCTGTCCCGGCCCAGAGCTGCTGACCAGGAACGATGCCGGACGATCAGTCAGTTGAACAGGCCCTCCCCAACAGAAGCGACGTGCCACGAGCATGCTGTTCGGCCTGGAGCATTCCGTGCGACCGGCCGGGGGGTTGCAAGGCCCAGTGCGCGGCGCCGGTGAGTGCAGCATCAGCGGGCGACGCTGCCGGGCACAGTTCCATTTCTGGGCGCGCTTGTCCCGCGTGCGCCTTCAGTCCCCGTCGCAGTGGAGGAGCGACAAGGTCCCACGAGGCGCTCATCGAGCCGCCCACCACCACTACCTGGGGCCGAAATCGCGCGCACCAGGGTCGCAGGGCCCGCCCCAGGCTCTCGAAACACTCGGTCAAGGTATCGGCGGCCTGCCGATCCCCTGTCCGGGCACGGTCCGCGATCTCCCTGACGTCCAGTGCCTCGGGGGCGTCACCCCGGTCCGTGCGGCGCGCCGCGTACCCGGCCATGATCGCCCGCCTCGACACGACCTCCTCCAGCGGGAGCCCGTTGATACGGAGTAGATGGGCCCGCCCGTCCGGCGGCACCTCGGGGCCACTGAACACAGGTGTCCCGGCTTCAAGGAACGAGGTGCCCACTCCCGTGCCCAACGTGACGCCGAGCACTCGCTGCCGCCCGTTCGCGGCACCCCGGTGGTACTCGCCGAGGGCGAAGGCGTCGGCGTCATTGAGGAATATCAAATCGCCCGGACCGAGGCCCAGCCGTCTCGCGAGTTCAGCGCCCACGTCGATGCCGTTGAGGGCCTCGAACTTGCCCACGTCGCGAAAACGTCCGACGCCGGCGCCGTAGTCGAACGGGCCGGGTATGGCCACAGCCCACCGTGTTCCCCGCTCAGCCCGGATTCTCCGCGCGGCCTGCGCGATACGGTCCAGCAGTTCGGGGGCAGGCGCATGTGCGTCGAGCCGTAGCCGCACCGACGTGCGGACCGGATGGGCCGCCGCTTCAGTGTCCACGAGAGCGGCGGTCACATGGGTGCCTCCGACCTCAAGTACGGGCACGTCGTTCATGTGGACGTCACCCGTGCCTTGACCACGTGGACAGGACGTTCACCGATCCGTCGCAGCCGGTAGCCGCCCACCGCGGCGGGCACGGTCAGCGTCTCCGCGAAGGCGAGATCGTGTCGCCGGCCGTCGGCGGTCTCCACCACAACGCCGTCGCCGGAGGAGACGTTGAGGATGTGGAAGCGCCCGTCGGTGTCGTCCTCGACCAGGATGGCGTCATCGATGACGAACCGGTACACGGCATAGAAGACCTCGGGCAGTTCTCCTAGCACTTCTTCACGCCAGCCAGACCCCTCACGCAGCGTGCGTGGTGGCTGAATGAGTTCCTTGAGCACCGTTTCGCCGCGCCTCGTGGTGTCCAGGTTGGCGAAAGCGTGGCCGTGCGAAAGGGGACGCGGTACACCTGTGCCGGATCGGCGAAGCCAGTCGTAGAAACGCAGGGAGTACAAGTACGGGGTGGCACTGATTTCCAGGACCAGGTTGCCGGCACCAGAGGCGTGCGGCGTGCCCGCCGGAATCATGTAGAGCTGACCGGGCTCGGCGGGGTGCGCCTGGACGTGATCCTCGACGCACAGTGTCGTCGCCTCGTTCGCGGACCGCTCGACGTCCGCGCGCATGGCTGACACGTCCGTGTCCTCGTTCAGGCCGAGGAACACCTGAGAGCCGGGCAGGCTGTCCGTGACGTAGTACGTCTCGTGCTGGGTGTACGGCCGGCCGAAGATCTCGCGCATGTAGGTTTCACGCGGGTGCAGATGCAGAGAGAGATTTCCGCCGCCGACGGTGTCGAGGTAGTCGAAGCGGATGGGGAAGGACGTACCGAAGCGGCGGTGCACGTCGGTGCCGAGGAAGGCTTCGGAGTGCAGTACGCAGAGCAGAGGGAAAGGCAACTCCACTTGTGGCTCGCTTTGGTCACCGACCAGTACGCCCGCCTCGGGTGCGATCAGTTCGTAGCCGAGTGCCGTGTTGCCGTGCGGCGGGCGGAAGCCGAGTCTGTCTCCAGCCCATTGGCCGCCCCACGGAGTGGAGTTGAAGTACGGGCGGGTACGCACGGGACCGCGCGCGAGGTCGGCGAGGGTGGCACGCATGGCCTTCCCGTCCAAGGAGGCGGGAGCCTCGGGGATCTGCAGGTCGAACCAGCGGTCGATATGGGGTGCGAGCTCGTCACGATGCCGGTCGACGACGGGCCAGTCGATGTAGAAGAGGCTCCTCAACTCACCGGGCTCACCGGGCCTGCCGAGGTTTGATCCCACCGGAAGCCGCCCTTCGGCCACCGCGCTCTCCGCGTACCGTTTGGGTAGGTCCACCCACCACACCAGATCGGGCGAGCACAGGGCAGCGCCCGGCCCGTGTACGAGCAGCACTCCATCATCGGGCCGCGGAACGTCGGGCCGTCCGTCCAGGAACAGGTCGGCCATCGAGAAGTCGGCCAGCTCCAGGAAGAACGGGTCCGCGTCATCGTCCGGCACGCACAGCCGCTCGACGGCCGACGGTGACCACAGCGTGCGGACGTCGAGGGCGTGCACGCCAGTGCCGCGCGCGTGCAGCGCGGCCACCAGGTCCGACACCACCCTCGCCCAGTCCAATGCCGCCGGGCCGTCGACGGCGAGTACCGAGGGTGTGGCCGGTATGTCGGTTACGGCCGCGTCCCACCCCGAGACGACCGTCCCGACGGCGGGGTAACGAGGTTCGCGGTCGTAGGGGCGAGGCTGAGACACAGATGCTCCAGGTGACGTAGCGGCCGGACAGCGCCTAGGTAACGTTAACATCTTCGCGCGCCTGTGAATCTTGTCGCGGGTATGGCCAAATACCTTGTACAAGGAAGGGAGTTACGATGCCACGCCGCAATGGGGTCGGGGTGCTCACCACTCGGTAACGTTAACTTCACGGAGGGGAGGCGATGGCGCCGCGGTGGCATTCCAGTACGCCGCGCATCGCGATCCGCGGTGGACCGGAGGGCCCGCTGCGGGAGTCCGGCGCGGGAGTCCGGCCTGGAGTGGGCCATCCTGCGGCCGGGCGGCTTCGCCTCCAACGCCCTGTGGTGGGCCGATTCCGTTCGCACGCAACAGGTCGTCGCCGCGCCCTTCGGCGACGTCGGCGTGCCCTTCGGCGACGTCGGCGTGCCCTTCGGCGACGTCGGCGTGCCGACCATCGACCCGGCGGACATCGCCGCGGTCGCGGCGGCCTGCCTGCTGGATGACCGGCACACCGGCGGCCTGTACGAACTGACCGGCCCGGAGGTGATCACTCCGCGCCGGCAGGCGGCAGTCATCGCCGCCGCGTTGGGCTCGCCAGTGAGGTTTCACGAGCTCACCCGCGACGAGGCGGTCCCCGCCCAGCGCAAGACCCGTCGCGAGTACGAGAACCGGGTCAGCACCCTCGACACGGCCGGACCGTGATCCGGGTCAACGGCTACCGCTCATTTCCGTTCGGATACTCCCCGAGGGCCTTGAGGCCCGTGGGTTCAGCGGAACTGAAGCCTGTTCAGCGGGAACTCGCGAGTCGGTTCGTGTGCGTCAACTGGGGGTATTCGTGGGGCCGGTAGGAATGCAGGGGTGGGCTGCGTGGCTGCGCAGACCTATCCCTGGGCGGTGGGGCGAACGACGATGTCACCTACATCGACACCGTCCGGCTGCTCGATGGCGAAGGTGATGGCGCGGGCCACCGCATCCGGCGAAAGACCGATCTCCATCAACGTGTCGATCTGGGTCTTCACGGCCGGATCCATGCGTTCCGCGAAGTCCGTGCGGACAGCGCCGGGTGAGACGACGGTCACGCGCAGGCTGTCGCCGGCCTCCTGGCGCAGGCCCTCGGAGATGGTGCGCACGGCGTTCTTCGTACCGGCGTACACCGACTGGAGCGGCACGATGCGCAGTCCGGCGGTGGACACGGTGTTGACGAAATGCCCGAAGCCCTGCTCCCGGAAGACGGGAAGGGCTGCGGCGATCCCGTACAGGACGCCTTTGAGGTTGACGTCGATCATCTCCTCCCAGTCCTCGACGCGCAGGTCGTCCAGGGGGGAAATCAAGCCGACGCCGGCATTGCTGACGAGGACGTCGAGCTTGCCGTACCGGTCGCGTGCCAGCTTGACGAGACCGGAGAGGTCCTCGCGTCGTGTCACGTCCGTGCGGGCCCAGGCGGCATCACCGCCGGCCTTTTCGATGCGGGCGGCCAGGGCCTCAAGACGCTCCGGACGGCGTGCCCCGAGCACGATCTTCGCGCCGCGCTCGGCGAGCAGAAGCGCGGTTGCCTCGCCGATGCCGCTGCTGGCGCCCGTGACCGCCACGACTTTTCCTTCGATTCCCGACACGATGGACGGTCCTTCCAGAAGAGGGGTGAGGGCAGGCCATGCCCATGCCATGCCCTAAAGTGAAAGTGGAGGCGCCGCCACTTGATCGATACTAAGTGGCGGCACCTCCACTTAGCAAATAGCGACAGGAGAGAACCGCCGATGACCCGAGATGCAGGACGCCCGCTGCGGGCTGACGCACAGCGGAACCGGGACAAGATCCTGGCCGCCGCGGTGCGTGTGTTCACCGAGGAGGGACTGGACGCGCACTTCGAGCGCATCGCCAGGGAAGCGGGCGTGGGAACCGGCACCCTCTACCGCAACTTCCCCACCCGGGAGGCCCTGATCGAGGCGGCGTACCGCAACGAAGTGGCCCGGCTGTGCGACGCCGTCCCCGGCCTCCTTGCGGCGATGCCGCCGTCTGAGGCCCTGCGTGCGTGGACGCGCCGCTTCATCGACTACGCCACCGCCAAACTCGGCATGGCCGAAGCTCTGCGAGCCGTCGTCAATTCGGGAACCAACCCCTACGCCGACAGTCACGAGATGATTCAGGCCGCCCTCTCTTCCCTCATGGACGCCAATACCGCTGCCGGAACGATCCGGTCCGACATCAGTCCGACCGACATGTTCGCCGCCCTCGCCGGCATCGCCCTCACCTCGGCCAAGCCCGAGCAGCGAGAGCAGGCCGAACGCCTCCTCGACCTCACCCTGGACGGACTGAAACCCGTGCCGCCGCGGCTCCCCGAAAACTGAGGGCAGAACCCGGACGTCACCGAAGCTGCTGTTCAGCGGCCTGTACCAGGAGTGCTCGTGCGGAGTCCGAGTAGCGCATCGCGGTCTTCTCATCGAGCCCGAACACCTCGGCGAGGTGGAGCGGATCGGGCCCGTGGGTGTGGGCCTCTTCGAGTTGCCGGTCGACGCGGAGCCGCTCCAGCGTCGCGCCCTGCCCTGTCCTGTCCAGCAGCAGTCCGGCTCATCCTCGCCCTCGCCGCGGTTCACGCCGCCCGGGTCGCTCAGATCGGCACCCTCAGGCTCGACGACGTCGACGTCGGCAACCGCCGACTCACCATCACCGGACGAGTACGCCCGCCGGATCCTGCTGGGCGCCGACACCACGACGGCCGGCGCCAGGTCGGTCAGCGGCGGCCCCGGCATGCCGTATCTGCTGCGCCGTCACCGGGAGCGGCTCGAACTCACCCTGGGCGCCGGGCTTGTGACGTAGATTCTGACGGCCAATCCGGCACGCCCCTTCGCCGCCGACTGGGCGCGGGCCCCGCACACCGGCCGGGGAACGGGGCTGGGCAGGGCGGGGCAGACGCCTACAGCGTGACGGAGATCCCCACATGTGGGCGCTTGCCCCCGCGCACCAGCGCGCCGACGACGTCCATCAGCCGGAATCGCAGCCCGTATTTGCGTGCCATCGCCTTGCGCACCCGGCCGAGCCCGGAAGCACCCTCCAGGAGCCGGCCGGTGCCCTCGACGGTCCGGGCGCCCTCGGCGATCCGGCCGCGGACATCGCACGGGGTGACCGTCACCCGTGCGTCATTGCGCAGCCGCTTCACCTTCCAGCTGTCGTCCCGTGTCCACACCAGGAGTTCCGCCCCGTCGGCCACCGCCCATACGGGGGTGGCCACCGGGCTGCCGTTCCTGCGGTAGGTGACCAGGCTGACGTACGCGCTGCCTGCGACGGCATCGGGAATCATGGCCGCAGCCTAAGGGCTCTCCCGCGGCTTCAGACCTTCGGGGCGCCGGACTTGTTTTTGACAGGGTGAACGGGAGCCACTCGGGCAACGGAAACGGAAGCCACGTTGCTCTGTCCGTGAAGGGGATGGATAACGACGCAGGTCCATGATCGGCAACGAGAATTGGAGCCACCTCCAGCGGATGACATCGGGCTGCGCTGAGGGCGGGGCGGAGTGTTCTGCGGTAAAGATGCGGGTGTGAATCGATAGCTTTGGTCGTCCCGGGCCCACTAGGGCCTGTGTGTGGTTGTGATCAATCAGTTGCCTGCAGGAGGTCATTGACCCAGATCATCGAGGCGCGGAGGTGGAGGCCGGCGAGGTAGC
>NZ_JBSHBP010000074.1:0-4507 GCF_053612065.1 Streptomyces sp. NPDC054765
GCCGACCCACCCATACACCTGCGTCTGATCCACGACCATAACCTCATCTGCGAAGTCTCCGACGCCAGCGGCACCGCCCCCCACATGCGCCGCGCCCGCACCTTCGACGAAGGCGGCAGGGGCCTGCTCCTGGTCGCCCAGCTCACAGACGCCTGGGGCACCCGCCAAACCACCCAGGGCAAAACCATCTGGGCGGAACAGAAACTCCCTGCGGACCCTCTGGAGACCGGGACGTGAGACTCAGCGGAAGCACACCGGCGGCATCGGTCGCCTCCGCGTCGGCCAGCAGGGCGGCCGCCTTCGCCTCCAGTTCATGCCGCCGCGTTCGTGCCGCCGCGAAGCCACTGACCGAGTCCTCATCACCGGCGAACGTCAAACGTTCTCCTATCCAGCTATGTCGTATCCAGGCAGCTCGTATCCAGGAAGGTCGGGAAGCTGATGAGTTCGGTACGGCAGATGGCCGGGGCCGTAGTCACCCTGGCGGGGGTCGCCGCCGTGGCGCCCTCGGTATGGCAGACAGCCACACACATCACCGACGAGACATACCGCGCCCCGGAAGCACGCCACGGCGAGGGGCACGTCCAGTACCACATGGCACGTGAAGTAGTGATCACCGCGGGCTCGGTTGGCGTCCTCGTGATGGGCGTCCTGGCTGGTCAGGACAGGAACCCCACCGATGCTCTGCTGCGTGAGCCGCCCGACTCCGCCACAGCCCAGGTCGCCGCGGACATGGCGAACACGGACCTCGATCGGCCTTCTCCCGCTGGGCCGCGGACAACTGGCCGCCTCTCCGACCGCGTCCGGGAACAGCATGCGGCCGTCCATACCCTCCTCGACCAGGGCGTCGCACTGCGCGCGATCGCCCGCCAGCTCGGACTTGCCCGCAACACCGTCCGCCGCTTCGCCAATGCAGCGAGCGCGGACGAGCTCCTGGTCGGCCGGTGGACCGGCCGCGCCAGCATCCTCGATCCCTATAAGCCCCACCTTCACCAGCGGTGGGCCGAGGGCTGCACCGTCGCCCGCCGACTGTTCGAAGAAGTCCGCGAACGCGGCTACCCCGGCGGCGAGAACATCGTGAAGGTCTACGTGGCCAAGCTCCGCGCAAACTTCCCGCACGACCCGCCCCGCAAGACACCGTCCGTGCGGGACGTGACCAGTTGGCTCACCCGCCACCCCGACCGCCTCACCGAGGACCAGACCCAGCAGCTCAAGGCAATCCTGGCCCGCTGCCCCGCACTCGACCGCACCGCCCACCACGTCCGCGCGTTCGCCGAGCTCATGAACGACCGCCAGGGCAAGCAGCTGGACCAGTGGATCACGAGTGTGAAAGCCGAGGACCTGCCCGCCCTGCACACCTTCGTCACCGGTCTCGGCCAGGACCTCGACGCTGTCGTCGCCGGCCTCAGCCTCCGCTACAGTTCCGGCGCCGTCGAAGGCCACAACAACAAGATCAAGATGTTGAAGAGGCAGATGTTCGGCCGAGCCAACTTCGACCTGCTTCGCAAGCGAGTCCTCCTCAGCGCGCGAGGCCGGCATGTACACCGAACTCGACGTCACCAGCCGGTAGCAGGCATCACGCCATGACACACGGCGTCTCTCGTAAATGAGTAGTTCTGAGAGATCACGGAGCCTGGCGAAGCATGTCCGGTTTGCCCCTGATCTTCGTTCTCATAACTTCTCGCAAAACGGCTTTCGCACAAAGCCCATCGCGATAGGTTCTGCGACATGCCAGAGCTCGCCGAACCGGCCGCCGCCGTCGAACAGTTCGACTGCCCCACCTGTGACGTGCCCGCCGGGAGCACCTGCCGCACCCGTGGCGGCAAGGTCGCCCCGAAGTACCATACCCCGCGCTTCATGCTCGTCCCCCAGCTCCGGGCCGAGCTCGAAGTCCGCACCCCCGCCGACCGCGGGCCCGGCCGCGCGTGGGAGATGGGCCCGGCCATCGACGCCGCCGTGCCGGAGACCACGACGAAGCCCACGAGGGTGGGGTACGCGCGTTGCAGTACCGCCCAGCAGGAGCTCCAGAGCCAGCTCGACGCCCTCGCTGAAGCCGGGTGCGACCCGGTCTTCTCCGAGAAGATCAGCACCCGGATCAAGGTCCGCCCGGAATTCGTCAAGGCGATGGACTTCGCCCACACCATCAAGAAGGCCGTCCCCCACCAGCGGGTGATCTTCACGGTGCACGAGATGAAGCGCCTGGGACGCGGCGCCGCCGAACTCCTCGCCATCGCCGAGGACCTGCGCCACCACGACATCCAGCTCGAACTCCTCACCGGCCCCCTCCAGGGGGTCTACGACCCGTCCGGACACGGCGCCGCCCTGTTCGCGTTCTTCGCCGGCATGGCCGAGTCCGAGCGCGAGTACATCCGGGAGAAGTCCCTCGAAGGCCAGGCATCCGCCCGCGAACGCGGCCGCCACGGCGGTCGCCCCAAGGTCGTCGACGACGACATGGCCGACTACGCCCGCGCTCTGCGCGCCCAGGGCGTCGCTGTCCCGCAGATCGCCCGCAAGCTCGTCATCCCCTCGGGCAAGAACAAAGGCGAGCACCCCTCGGTCGCCACCGTCTACCGCCTCCTCTCCGAAGCCGACAACACGGCCTGAGTCCGGACGTACGAAGGTCGTCACGCCTCCTCGCGTGACGACCTTCGATCCGAAAGCTACTGGCGGGTTACTTGTCACCTGGTTCGCCGCTCGTTAACGGCACCCCGCGTGGGGTGAACTGGCCGGTGCCGGAACCGTTTTCCAGGCAGGGGCCGTTGGGGAGGGGGCCGCCGCGGGTGAGGGCGTCGCGCAGCGGGTCGTCGCGGCCGGTGGCTTGGGTGCTGTCCCAGTCTGCGGCGAGCTGGTCGAAGAGTCCGCCGAGAAAGCCGGCTTCTGCGGCGGTCCAGGCGCGCCGGCCGGCGGCCAGGTCGCGGGCGAAGGCCCGGAAGGCGTTCGCCGTTCCCTCGGGCGGGAGCGGCTTGCCCTCCGGGCTGGGCCGGGTCCGCGGCAATGTGGCAATCACGAATGCCAGTTGAGCACGGAGAGGGCGCGGGCGGATCGGCCCGGGGGCGGAGCACCTGCTCCACCCTTGGGTGGAGCAGGCGGCGGCGGTCAGTGGGGGTGGCCCTCCTGCGGCGGGCTCGGGTCTTCGCCCAGGTGTGTGTGGTGGTGTGCTGGGCGGTCGTGGTCGGTGGTGGGGGATCCGCCCATCATGCGGAGCATGGCTCTGCCGCCGGTGCGGAAGAACCGCACCAGGAGGGCGGCTGCCAGCAGGAGGAAGACGATGTTGAGCCAGGTGATGCCTTCCATGGGGATCTTCGCGTCGGCCTGGTCGGGGATGAGGCCCAGGCCGCCGAAGGTGAACTCGACGATGTACCCGGCGATGACGGTGGCGAGGTAGAACGTGCCGAGCAGGAAGAGGGCCATCCTCGCGCCGTAGTACTTCCGGTAGATGTTCAGGATCGGCAGGATCAGCAGGTCGGCGAAGATGAAGGCGACGACGCCGCCGAAGCTGATGCCGCCCTTCCACAGCACGACGGCGAGCGGCACGTTGCCGATGGAGCAGACGAACGAGGCGATCGCGACCAGTGGGCCGATGATGGGCCCCCACAGTTTGGATGCCAGCGGGTGGCCCTCGAAGAAGAACGTGCGCCAGAACGAGTCCGGAACCCAGGCGGCGATCGCCCCGGCGATCAGCAGACCGATCACCAGGTCCCGCAGGATCGCCGCCCACTCCATGACAAAGACGTGACTCGTCGAGGTGAAGCCCTCGCGCGACAGCAGCCGCCGGGCGAAAGACCCCTCACGCCGGACGGACATGTCCATCGCGGCGTGCCCCTCCATCGAGCCGGCCAGCCCGCGTTCGGACTGCTCACGGGCCTCGCGCAGGAGTTTGTCGCGCAGGAACAGCCGGAACAGCACCGCGAGGACGACGATCATGATGGGGCCGCCGACGAACTCCGCCGCCGTGAACTGCCAGCCCATGAGCAGCGCCAGGATGACGCCGAGCTCGACGACGAGGTTGGTCGAGGCGATCTCGAAGGCCATCGCCGCGGTGAAGTTCGCGCCCTTGCGAAACAGCGAGCGGGCCAGCGCCACCGCCGCATACGAGCATGAGGAGGACGCCGCGCCGAGGCCGGCGGCGATCGCCAGGGTGCGGGGCCGGTCGTCGCCGAGCAGGGAGACGACTGTGGATTTGCGGACGACGGCCTGGACGACCGCGGACAGGGCGAAGCCCAGGATCAAGGCCCAGGTGATCTCCCAGGTCATGGAAGCCGCGATCGACAGTGCGTGCAGTACGGCGTGGATCATCCCTGAAGCCTTCCGAGAAGAGCACGGCATGGGGCCCACCGACACGTCGCACCTGGGCAGCACGGCGCGGCGCGAGACGGTCGGGCAGGGCGGGGGGGCCCCCGGGGGGGGGGGGCCCCCCGGGGTGAGCCGGCCGTGGTGGGGAGGGGGGGGGGGGGGTGGTTGGCGCCCGGCGGGTTCTAAAGGGAAAAGCCCCCGGTACCCGCGGTCGGGC
>NZ_JBSHBP010000074.1:4517-38204 GCF_053612065.1 Streptomyces sp. NPDC054765
GGGCCCCCCCCACAGGTCGCCCGGGGGGTGGGGGGGGGGGGGGGGGGGGGGGGGGGGGGGGGGGGGGCCCGGGGGGGGGGGCCCCCCCGCGGGGTTCAGCCGACGTTGAGGGTCAGGGCTGCGGTGTGGAGTTTGCCGCCGGTCTGGAACTGCAGGAACAGCCGCCAGTTCCCGGCGGTCGGCAGTTCCGCGTTGAAGGAGAGTTCCGGGCCGCCGTGGTCGCCGTTGACCTTGGTGGTCGGGTGCAGGTGCGCGAAGGCGGTGTCGCCCTCGTGGAAGGCGGTCAGGTGGGCGAACGTGTCCAGGTACGGCTGGAGATCGGTGACAGGCTTGCCGTCCTTGCTGACGGTGACCGTCATCGGGTGCGCCATCCCGGCCATCGGCTCGCCCTTGACGGTCACGGTGTAGCCGTCGACCTCGGCGGTCTTGGCGGCGGCCGGCAGCGGCGTCTTCGTCTCAGTTCCGGGCACGGTGATGGTGCGGGACAGGACGAACCCTGTGCCCTTGCCGGGACCGCTGTCGGGGGTGAAGGAGGCGAACATCCGCCACGCTCCGGGCGCGAGCGTGTCCAGGCCGGCACTCCAGGTGCCGTCGGCGGCCATGGTCGGGTGAATGTGCTGGAAGCCGGTCAGATCGGAGCGGATGGCGTAGAAGTGCATCCGCTTGGTCTGGTCGACGGCGAAGCCGGTGACGGGCTTGCCGTCCGGGCCGGTGACCGTGAACCGGTAGGCGGCCGGCTTGCTGGCCGTCAGGGTCGCGTCCGTGCTGGTGAGACGGTAGCCGTCCTTGGTGTCGGACAGGCCGTTGCCGGCAGCCATGTGGTCCATGCCGGGCATGTCCCCCATGGACGGTGAGGCTGTCGCCGAGGCGGACGCGGACGGCTTGGCGCCGTGGTCCATGCCCGGCATCGACGAGGAGTCCCCGTTGGAGGAGCCGCAAGCGGCCAGCGTCAGCGCGAGCGCGGCTGCGGTGCCGGCCGCCGCGAGGGCACGACGGCGCACGGTGGGACGGGTGGAAGCGAACATGATGGTGGTCTTTCCGGGTGGGCGCACCACGCCGGGCGGGCGCGCGGAGGTGAGCAGGACACGTGCCGGGCCCGGGAGACGTCCGGGTTTCGGCGGGGTCCTGTCAGGTCCGCGCGATACACACCTGGAGCAGCAGACTTCGCCCGCCCGGTGGCGGCGGGCCGCGGCGCCTCCGGCCTGTGGCCAGGGGGCGGCCCACCAGGAACAGGGCTGCAAGGACTGCGACGACAGCCAGTAGAGCGGGTTCCGTCAGCGGGGTCGTGTCGCGGGCGGGCGTAGAGACGCACGTCGAGCCGTCCATCGCCGCCCAACCCGAGGCGTGCTGCGCAGCGGGATGCGCTGTCACTGACCCTGCGGCGGACTGCACCGCCGCGAGATCTTGGGAGATCATCGCGCCTGCTGTGGGGTCTTCGTGCATCCCAGCGGGCGTGGACATCGCGCCGTGGCAGCCCTCGGCGGCGGTGGCCGGTGCGCCGTGCATGGCGAACAGGCCGAGCAGGACCGCGCACAGCGCCAGCAGTCGGGCAAGACCCCGCCTGCGTATCTGTCCGCTGCCCGCCATCACTGCTTCCTTCCCCACGTCATCGAACACGGCCGATGTGTCGCCACTTCGCCTCGACGATACCCCGGCCCGGTACCCGGCACCGGGCTATCAAAAGTGCTGCGGCCACCGCCGTATTCCCTTCGGGCATCATTCCGCGTGGTGAGCCAGGGCGCCGTGCGGGTCACTGCCGTGGGTGGTGTGGTCGGTGTGCACGGTGGCGGCGGTCAGCCTCGGTACGGCGTGGATCAGGGCGTGCTCGGCTGCGACAGCCAGGGCATGGGCCTGGACCACGGTCAGGTCGGGGTCGACGACGATGTCGGCCTCGGCGCGCAGGGCGTGGCCGATCCACCGCATCCGCACCTGGCCGACGCCGCGGACGCCGTCCACGGCGCGCAGCGCCTCCTCGGCCGTGTCGACCAGGGCGGGGTCGACGGAGTCCATCAGGCGG
Organism: Streptomyces sp. NPDC054765; assembly: GCF_053612065.1. Lineage (NCBI taxonomy): Bacteria > Bacillati > Actinomycetota > Actinomycetes > Kitasatosporales > Streptomycetaceae > Streptomyces > Streptomyces sp. NPDC054765. The sequence goes on from NZ_JBSHBP010000074.1 coordinate 6,535, forward strand.
CGGTAGACCTCGCGGGCGGCGTCACGAAGCACCATGAGGATCGCGGCGGTGATGAGCAGGCCGACGATCGGGTCGGCGGCCCGCCAGCCGATCGCGGCGCCGCCGGCGCCGAGCAGTACGGCCAGGGAGGTGAAGCCGTCCGTGCGGGCGTGCAGGCCGTCGGCGACCAGGGCGGCGGAGCCGATCTTGCGGCCGGTGCGGATGCGGTAGCGGGCCACCCACTCGTTGCCGATGAACCCGACCACTGCGGCGGCGGCGACGGCCCACAGGTGGGTGACGTCGCGTGGGTTGAGCAGCCGGTCGACGGCCTCGTACGCGGCCAGCGCGGAGGAGGCGGCGATGGTGAGCACGATGGCGATGCCGGCGAGGTCCTCGGCGCGGCCGTAGCCGTAGGTGTAGCGGCGGTTCGCCGCCCGCCGGCCCAGCACGAACGCGATCCCGAGCGGCACGGCCGTCAGCGCGTCGGCGGCGTTGTGGATGGTGTCGCCCAGCAGTGCCACCGACCCCGACACGGCAACGACGATCGCCTGGATGACGGTGGTCAGGCCCAGGATGCCCAGCGACAGCCACAGGGTGCGCATCCCCTCCCTGGAGGTCTCCATCGCTGAGTCGACCTTGTCCATCGCCTCGTGGCTGTGCGGGGTGACCAGGTGCGAGACCTGGTGCCGGATCCGCGACCACCGCGAGGCACCGTGCCCTTGCTCGTGGCCATGATCGCGCTCATGGCCGTGTCCGGCGTCCGTTTCCTGGCCGTGCCCCGACCCGTGGTCGTGGCCGGTTCCCGGCTCGTCGTGACCGTGGTGGTGCTGCCGGCTCACAAGATGCTCGCTCTCCACAGAAGGGCCAGGAAGTGGACGGGACGTCCCACCCGCCTATTATGTGCGTATGAACGCACGCATGCATCTATCACCTGCGCAGGGTTCGCACCCGCAAGACCCGGGCGGTGAGCATTTCCGGGTCGCGGCCGAGGTCCTGGGCCTTCTTGCCGACCGCACCCGGCTCGCGCTGCTGCACGCCCTGGCCGCGAATGAGGCGGACGTCACATCGCTGGCCGAAGCGGTGGATGCGGCACGGCCGGCGGTGAGCCAGCATCTGGCCCGGCTGCGGATGTCTGGTCTGGTGACCACCCGCAAGGAGGGCCGCCGGGTGATCTACGCGCTGGCGGACGGGCATCTTCGCCGTCTCGTGACGGAGGTGCTCGATGTGGCCGACCACCGATTGACCGGGCGCGCACCCCACGCGTGAGGTGCGCGCCCGGCCGGTGGGTTTACGCCGCGGCTGGTGTTGGTGCTGTGGCAGGTGCGGGGTGGAGGTGTCCGGTGCGGCGCAGCCCGGTCAGGGCGGTGGCGCAGCCGAGCCCGAGTACGGTCAGTGCCGCCCACGGAAGCCATGGCATGTGGATGCGGGCGGCGAGGTCGAACAGAGCGCCGACGGCGAGGTTTCCGCCGGCGACGGCGACGCCGGCCACCGTGCTGTAGGCGCCGTAGTAGGTGGCGACCAGACGCTCGCCGGAGAGGCGGACCAGGGTGTCCATCTCGAACGGATACAGCAGCGCCGAGCCCGCGGCGAGCAGTGCCGCGCACACCACCAGAGCGGCAAGCCCTGCCCAGACCACCAGTCCCCGCGCAGCACCGTGAGGTCCGGGCAGCATGGGCAGGAACGCCGCGCCCATCACCGCCAGCCCGATCGCGATGGCCTTCGGTGCGTCCAGGCGTTTCCTGGCCCAGCTGGTGAGTCGCAGTTGTCCGCCGACGGCGACCAGGGCGGAGACGGCGAAGACGACGCCCATCGCGGTGCCGCTGGCATCCCCCACCAGTGCGCGGGCTTGCAGAGGCAGGGCGAGGTAGGTCTGGAAGGCGAGCAGGTAGGAGCCGGCCATCGCGGCGGAGAACAGCACGAAGGGGCGGTTGCGGATGATGCCCCGCCAGTCCGCGGCGATACCGCGCCATCCCGCAGCCCGCTGCGGGTCCGGTACGGGACGCCGGGCGGGCAGAGCGCGAGCCTGGACGATGGCCAGCACGCCGAAGACGGCGGCTGAGACGGCGCAGACGAGGCGGAAGTCGAGGGCGAGCAGGGCGAGTCCGGCGAGCGGGCCGAGCAGGATGCCGGCCTGGTAGAAGACGTTGAAGCAGGAGAACGCCTCTACCCGGCGCTGACCGGCGCCGTCGGCGATGTAGGCCCGGACCGCCGGGTTGAACAGCGCTCCGGCAAGTCCCGTGGCGGCGGAGGCGATGATGAGCGCGGGCAGCGTGTCCGCGACGGCCAGGAGCACGAACGCGCCGGTGCGCAGGCCGCAGCCGGCCAGGATCATCGGCTTGTAGCCGATCCGGTCGGCCAGGGTGCCGCCGAGCCAGAACATGCCCTGCTGGGAGAGGTTGCGTACGCCCAGTACCAGGCCGACCGCCCATGCGGCCAGGCCGAGGCCGTGGGCGAGGTGGTCGGCGAGGTAGGGCATGAGCATGTAGAAGCCGAGGTTGATGCCGAACTGGTTGGCCATCAGCAGCCGCAGGCTGGGGTCGAAGGAGCGCATCTGGGCGCGCAGCCGCCTCACCGGGCGCCGGCCAGAACGGCGCGGGCGGTGACGGAGACGGGATCGGTGACCGAGGTGCAGCGGGTCCAGGACGTCACCGTGCGCTCGCCCGGGTTGGTGATCTCCTCGGGTTCGTCCGGCAGCGGTACCGGGGTGTCGAGGAGGTGGTGGCCGCGGCACCAGCCGTCGTTGTAGATGGTGTCGAGGTAGCGGTGCGGTCCGTCGGGGAAGATTGCGGCGATCCGCGTTTTGGCAGGGTAGGTGCGGGCGGCCCATCCGGCCACCCGCGCGACGGCCCCGACGCTCCAGCCGCCCGAGGCGTAGTGGTGGCGGGCCAGGGTGCGGCAGGAGTGCACCGCTTCGGCGGGGGCAACCCAGTGGACCTCGGTGAATGCCTCGTAGGCGACGTTGCCCGGGTGGATGCTGGAGCCCAGGCCGCGCATCAGCCGCTGTCCGGCGGGCTGCCCGAAGATCGTCGACCCGGTCGCGTCCACCCCGATCAGGGCGAGGTCGGGGAACGTGTGGCGCAGGGCGGTGGAGATTCCCGCGGAGTGGCCGCCGGTGCCGACGGAGGCGACCAGGACGTCGATGCGGCCCAGCTGTGCGATGAGCTCGGCGGCCAAAGGGGCGTAGGCCGCCGTGTTGTCGGGGTTGTTGTACTGGTCCGGGCACCATGCGCCGGGCTGTTCGGCCAGGAGTTCGGCCACTTTCTCCCGGCGGGCCTGCTGCCAGCCGCCGGTCGGGTGGGCGGCGGTGACGGTTTCGACGCGGGCGCCGTACGCGGTGAGGGCCCGGCCGATCGCAGGCTCCAGGCCGGGGTCGGTGACGACGGTTACCGGGTGACCGAACGTCATACCGGCCAGGGCCAGGCCCAGCCCGAGGGTGCCGCTGGAGGATTCGATGACCGGCGCCCCGTCGGCCAGCTGCCCGCGGGTCCGGGCGCGGGCGACCATGTGCAGGCCGGGGCGGTCCTTGATCCCGCCCGGGTTCTGTCCTTCGAGCTTCGCCCAGAAGCCGCGGCCAGCATCGGCGAAGGGTTCCCCGATCCACAGGACCGGGGTGCGGCCGACCAAGTCGGACGGGCGGCGGGCTGAGGTGGGGGCAGGGGCGTACGCGTGGGTGTCCATGAAGGTGTCACGGCTCCTCACCCCGGCGGGCTCTCGGCAGGCTCGGGGCATCGGCGAATCAGGGCGCGGACACACAGCCGCCCAGACGCCGCCCGGTGGGTTGCCGAACAGCGTGACGTGGCGGCCGTGCGGGACCGCTCAGGTCCGCGCCACGCACAGGGCTGTGAGAATGCAGCGCCCGCCGACGGCACTGTGGTCCGGCGCCCGTGAAGCGCCGGCGCCGGTCAGTGCGGCGGCGGGCGCATCGGGGCGGGCCTCGACCGGGAGCGCACCGCCGAGCGGCGGCGGAGAGGGGGCGTCGCTGCGGATCCGGTCCACCGTGTGATCGCCCGTCTCGGGGCAGCACGGTGCCCGCTGCGGAAGGGAGGCCGTGATGCCGCCATCGGATGCGGCGACGGGAGCGGCAGCCGCAGGGATCGCGTTCAGCGGGGAGTGCTGGCTCTCGAACCCCGGGCCGTGGCTGTGCATGCAGCCCAGGAGATGGAAAGTCACCCAGATGAGGACGATCAGCACGCCGCTGTCCCACGCGCGGCGATGCGCAGAGGAGAGCGACGCCGCACCGATCATGCACACAAAGTACTTTGCCGGGCACTGAAAGTCACATCAGCGAGGGCGTGGCCCGTCAGGTCAGTCTTCGAGTTCGTGCCGGACGCGGCGTGAGGGGGTGAAGGTGTAGAGGTCGAGGATGTCGGGCGGCTCGGCGAGGCCGGGGCCGCCGTTCTTGACCCAGGCGGTGATGTCGGCGGCGGCGCCGGGGTCGTTGACCTGGCCGAGCCAGACGGGCCGCCCGCCGGCCTGGCGGCCTTCGGCGGAAGGCTGGATGACGATGACGTTGGCGCGTTCACAGGCGTCGAGGCAGTCGGTCCGCCGCACCGTCGCCACCCCGGCCAGCCGGGTACGCAAATCGGTGAGCTGCGCTTCGTGGTCCAGACGCGGGACCTTGACGGCAGTACCGCAGCAGCAGCCACGGCAGACGGTGACCATGGGCCGTGCCGCCCCCGGGGCGGGGACGGCCTTCTTGCTGCGGCGGCGGCTCACTGGTCGCCCCGCTTCGGGGCCGCGGCCCGCTGCCAGGCGGCGTCCCGCAGCAGCCGTAGCCCGTTGAGGCCGACGATCACGGTCGATCCCTCGTGCCCCAGCACACCGAGCGGCAGAGGCAGGTGCCCGGCCAGGTCCCAGATGACCAGAGCCGAGATGAACACCGCGGCGATCACCAGGTTCTGCACCACCAGGCGCCGGGCGGCCCTGGACAGGCTCACGACAGTGGGAACGGTGGCGAGTTCGTCGCGGACGATCACCGCGTCGGCCGTCTCCAGGGCAAGGTCGGACCCGGCCCGCCCCATCGCGATGCCGGTATGGGCAGCGGCCAGCGCGGGGGCGTCGTTGACGCCGTCGCCGACCACCAGCACCCTGCGCCCGGCCTTCTCCTGTTCCTGGACGGCGGTGACCTTGTCCTGGGGCAGCAGTCCGGCGCGGACATCGCTGATGCCGACCGCGTCGGCCAGCAGCGCGGCGGCGCGCGGGTTGTCGCCGGTCAGCAGCATCGGGGCACCACCAGTCAGCGCAGCCAGGGCGGCAACGGTTGTGGCGGCGTCGGGGCGCAGCCGGTCGGCGATGCCCAGGACACCTGCGGGGATGCCATCGCGCTGGACGAGAACGGCTGTGCGGCCCTCGCCCTCCATGATTTCTGCGATCGCCGCCGCCTTGGCGGAGGTCATGTCGGCGCGGTCCAGGAAGCGGGCGGGGGCGCCGACCGCGACCGTGTGGCCGTCGACGGTGGCCGTCACGCCCGTCCCGGGGGCCGAGGTGAAGTCCCGCACAGCCGGGATCGCCAGGCCGCGGTCGCGGGCGGCTTCGACGACGGCGCGGGCCAGCGGATGCTCGCTGGGGTGCTCCGCCGCGGCCGCGAGCGCCAGCAGGGCGTGCTCATCCAGGCCCGAGCCGGCCAGCGGGCGCACGTCGGTGACCCGGGGGGTGCCCTCGGTCAGAGTGCCAGTCTTGTCCAGGGCGACCGCGTCGATCTGCCCGAGGCGCTCCATGACCACGGCCGACTTGACGAGGACGCCATGGCGTCCGGCATTCGCGATCGCGGACAACAGCGGCGGCATCGTGGCCAGCACCACGGCGCACGGCGAGGCGACGATCATGAAGGTCATGGCGCGCAGCAGCGAGCCGGTGAGATCCGCGCCGAAGCCCAGCGGCACCAGGAAGACCGCCAGGGTCGCGAAGACCATGCCGAGGCTGTAGCGCTGCTCGACCTTCTCGATGAACAGCTGCGTCGGTGCCTTGGTCTCGGAGGCTTCCTCGACCATGGCGACGATCCGGGCGATGACGGAATCGCAGGCGTCTCGCTCGACCTTCACCCGCAGGGCACCGGTGCCGTTCAACGTGCCGGCGAAGACCTCATCTCCCGCCTCCTTCGCAACTGGCAGCGGCTCGCCGGTGATAGTGGCCTGGTCGACCTCACTGGGCCCCTCCAGCACCCGCCCGTCCGCGCCGACCCGCTCGCCGGGACGGATGAGGATGATGTCGCCGACCGAGAGATCTTCGGTGGCGACCGTGTCCTCACTCCCGTCATCGGACAGGCGGGTGGCGGTGGTGGGGGCGAGATCGAGCAGGCCGCGGACCGCGTCCTGGGTGCGCGCGGTGGCCAGCGCCTCCAGCGCGCCGGAGGTCGCGAAGATGACGATCAGCAGCGCGCCATCCATTACCTGCCCGATCGACGCCGCACCGATCGCGGCCACGATCATCAGCAGGTCCACATCCAGCGTCTTCTCCCGCAGCGCCATCAGCCCCGCCCACGCCGGTTCCCACCCTCCCGTGACGTAGGCGGCGGCGTACAGCGGGCCCCACACCCAGGCCGGTGCGCCGGTCAGCTGGAGCGGCAGCGCGATCAGGAACAGCACCAGCGCGGCCGCGGCCCAGCGGGCCTCGGCCAGGGCGAACACGCGCGTACGGCGGCGCGGCACCACCGCCGGAGCAGCGGGAATCGCCCGTTCAGGACGCTGGATGAGAGCGGAAGGCATGACAAAACAACCCTTCACGGGCGGAGGACGGCAACACATCCACCGTACAGGAACACCTGAACAGGTCTTCATGCGTAGTCGGTAGGATGGGCCCTATGGGTCACGGAATGGACGACAAGAACACAGCAACTACCCGCGAGCGCCTCGACGCCGTCGGGACTGCCGATGTCGCCGCGACCCTTCAGGCTCTGGCCACGCCTTCGCGGCTGCGGATCCTCGCCCGCCTCCAAGAAGGCCCGTGCGCGGTCGGCGACCTCGCCGAAGCCGTCGACATGGAAGCCTCCGCCTGCTCCCACCAGCTGCGGCTGCTGCGCAACCTCGGTCTGGTCACCGGCGAGCGCAACGGCCGCTCGATCGTCTACGCCCTGTACGACCACCACGTCGCCGAACTCCTCGACCAGGCCCTCTTCCACGTCGAGCACCTCCGTCTGGGGCTGCGGGACGCGCCGAGCGCGGAACCATCAGCCGCGACGACGTAGCGCGGATCCGCTCGGCACCGCGTCGGCATTCACGATGGAGAGTGAAGAGGCGCTCTATTCTCTAGTCGCCGGACGGGCGGAGCGGGATGACATTGCTGGGGGCAGGTTGGTCCTGGCCGTCGGGTTGCCGGAGGATGAGGACGGCTGCCGCGAGGGCCATCTGCTCCGCTCGGCGCCGGGACTCGGCCTCGGCAGCCCGGGAGTCCTTGAGAACTTGCTTCAGGCGGACAACCTCTTTGCGCAGTCGCCTTTCGACTTCCGGCGTCTGGTGCGTTTCCGTACGCACCCGCGCGTAGAACTCCTCCTTGAGGTCGGCGTGGCCAAGGTCGGCGGCAAGTTACGTCGGCTGGGGATTGCCACGATCGCGGACCGGGTGGTGCAGGCATCCTTGAAGCTGGTGCTGGAGCCGATCTTCGAGACGGATTTCCTCCCGTGCTCCTACGGGTTCCGTCCGAGCCGCCGGGCTCATGACGCGGTGGCTGAGGTGCGCTTCTTCACGTCCAAGTCGTATGAGTGGATCGTGGAGGGCGACATCAAAGCCTGCTTCGACGAGATTTCACACTCCGCTCTGATGGATCGGGTGCGGAAGCGCGTCGCGGACAAACGCGTCCTGGCCTTGGTGAAGGCGTTCTTGAAGTCGGGCATCCTCGGCGAGGATCGTGTACTTCGGGAGACCACCGCCGGCACCCCACAGGGTTCGATTCTCTCGCCGTTGATGAGCAACGTTGCTCTGTCGGTCCTGGACGAGTTCATCGCCCAGTCACCGGGAGGGCCGGGGTCTACGCCGTGGGCGCGGACCAAACGGCATCGTCAGGGTCTCCCCAACTACCGGCTTTCCAGGTATGCGGACGACTGGTGCCTGATGGTCAAGGGCACCAAGGACGACGCCGAAGCTCTGCGCGAAGAGATCGCGGAGGTGTTGTCCACGATGGGCTTGCGCCTGTCGGTGGAGAAGACCCTGATCACCCATATCGACGAGGGGCTGGACTTCCTCGGGTGGCACATCCAGCGCCACCGCAAACGGGGCTCCAGCCGCCGCTACGTCTACACCTATCCCTCGCGCAAGGCCCTCAAGGCCGCGATGGGAAGGGTCAAGACGATCCGCCGCGGAACGGCCACCGGCCTGCCACTGGACGAACTGCTCATCCAGATCAACAAGATGCTGTTCGGCTGGTGCATGTACTTCCGCCCCGGGGTGTCCAGCGCGACGTTCCAGTACCTGAGCTCATACACCTGGAGCCAGGTCATGAAGTGGCTGCGTCGCAAGCACCACCGGATCAACCGGAGGGACCTCCGCCGTCGCTACTGCGGTGGGGGTTGGTGGCCATCAGGGGAGGAACGGACACTGTTCGATCCCGGCAAGGTACGCACCACGCGCTACCGATACCGGGGGACAGCCATCCCTTCTCCCTGGCCAACCGCCGGATGAGGGCAATCATCAGCAACCTGACGGGACTTGTGGAGCGCCCGGTGCCGCGAGAGTGGCACGCCGGGTGCGGGAAGCGGTCCAGAGAAACGGCTCGATCGAAAGACGAGACCGCGCTCTGGGCCGACTTCACCACCGGCTGTTCTCCCACATCACTATGAACTGGCGCGGACGTCCCCTGACCAGCCACGAGGTCGTTCTCAACACGATCGCCGCGACCACGACCCGGAGCGGACTGCGTGTCGAGGCCGCTCTCGACGAGGGCTCCTACCCGACCGGCATCGCCGTCAGCCGTGAGCAGATCCAGGCCCTGCCGATCACCGCGCATGACCAGCACGGCCGGTGGAACTACAGCATCGCCCCGACCGGCACCACCCCCCTGCACCGCGCGCCGACGAACGGGCAAAGGCCCGCGCGCAAGCCCTGCAGATGCTCGCCGACCCCCGTCTGACCGGCATGAGCACAGACGAACTGGGCGCGCTGCGGGCTCAGTTGGCTCCGGCCCAGGCGGCAGCGGCCGAACAACACCGTTACGTGCTCCGCAAAGGACGACGCGTCGCCACCACCGGCCGCAGCCGATCCCTGCTGTCAGATGCGGACGAAGTCCTACTCACTGTCATCTACCTGCGGCAGGTCTGCCCGCAGAAGGTGCTGGGCGACCTGCTCGGGATGAACCCGGTCACCATCGGCCTCGGCATCAAGGCCACCCGGAAGCTGCTGGACGAACGGAAAATCAGCATCACGCCCACAGTCGTGCGCTACTTCACCCGCACCGAGGACCTCCGCGCCTGGGCCACCGGCAACAACCCGGCCGAGCACGCTTCCGCGACACCGACCCGCCAGGCGCTGACGGACCCGACTCTGACCGGCATGTCCCGCGAAGCACTGCATGCCCTGCTCGAAGAACTGATCGTGCCCTACGCCGCCGCGATCGAAGAGCGCCGCCACCGCCAACGCGGCGGCAACCGGCGCCCGGGCACCCGCGGCGGCGTCTTTCGGCAGAAGATCACCGACGGCGACCGGATCCTCGCCACGATCCTCTACCGCCGCCGCCTCTGCGGCCTCGACGCTCTCGCCGAGCTGTTCGGCGTCTGCCGCAGCACACTGTGGAACGCGATCCGTGATGTCCTGCCGATCTTCGACGCCCGCCACATCGACATCGCCCCCGCCGAACACCGACACCCCACCGCAGCCGACCTGCTCACCTCCGTCGGCGCCGATAACCACCAGGTTGTTTCTTGACGGCTTCGGTGAACTACACATGTTTGCACCACAGTTCGCGGCCAGACCTCACCGACCGCATCGGGCAGTCCCTTCAGCCCGTCACAGACCAGCATCAGGACGTCATCGACCCCCCTGTTCTTGAGCTCGGAGAGCACCCGAAGCCAGTGTTTCGCGCCCTCGCCGCCGTCGCCGGCCCACAGGCCGAGGATGTCGCGGTGCCCCTCGGCGGTGACCGCCAGGGCCACGTAGATCAGCCTGTTCGCTACTTGGCCATCGCGAATCTTGACGTTGATGGCGTCGATGAAGACAACCGGGTAGACGCGGTCGAGCGGCCGGTCTGCCATTCGGCCATGCCATCCATCACCTTGTCGGTGATCGTGCTGATGGTCGTCTTGGACACGCTGGCACCGTAGACCTCGGCCAGATGCGAGGAGATCTCGCCGTGGGTGAGGCCCTTCGCGGACAGCGACAGGACCATCTCGTCGACTCCGGTCAGCCGTCGCTGCCGCTTCTTGACGATGGCCGGCTCGAAGGAACCGTCCCGGCCGCGGGGAACGTCGATCTCGACTGGTCCGATGTCGGTCAGCACGGTCTTGGAGCGGGTGCCGCTGCGGGAGTTGCCGCCGTCCTTGCCCGCAGGGTCGTGCTTGTCGTAGCCGAGATGGTCGGTGATCTCGCCCTCCAGGGCGGACTCCAGAACCGTCCTGGTCAGCTGCTGCAACAACCCACCCTCGCCGGTCAGCTGCAAGCCCTTGCTCCGGGCCTGCTCGACGAGCTGGTCGATGAGCTTCTGCTCGACCGCGGCAGTCAGCGACGATTCCGCCTGGACATCAGCGGTCACGGTGTCAGTCACCTGACGCCTCTTCCATGATCATCAATTACACCGGTGAGCGTACAGACCCTCTTTGGGGCACGCTTCGTCCCACTGCTCATGCCGGAGTTCTGAGCACGTCGTTCACGTGCCGCCCGTATCGGAGTGGATTCGACCGGCTTGCAGGCAGTTAGAGACTCAGGTCGATCTCGTCCCAGCTGGCGCGGCGCTCACCGTCGGGGTCTTCGGCGACGGTGGTCTTGGTGTTGAACACCATGGTGGGGCGAGTGTCCGGGTTGTGAGTCGGCCAGACAGGGATGACACCGGTGGCGGCGGGGTCGCCAGTGGTGGCGAAGGAGACCCAGGAGCGGTGCATGGCTGTGAGCAGGTCCTGGGGCATCTCGTCGCCGATCAGCGTCTTGGTGATCGGCAGGGAGAAGTCGTCGAACACGAACGGGCCTTCGATGCCGTGGGATGCTCCGACGCGTCCGCCGAAGGCAGGGCTGCGCCAGGCGAACTGGTAGACGCGGGTCGTTCCGCCTGCTCGGTGGTGGGCGTCGGCGAGACGCAGTGAGGGGACGCGGAAGGTGCGGTCGGTGTCCATCGAGACCTGCGGTGTGATCGCAGAGCCCGGTTCCTGGCTCCGTTCGTAAACGTCAAGGATGGCCTGCTGTACTGCCGGGTCGGCGTCCCAGCCGCCGGGAGACATGCCTGTTTCAGCAGCGCCCATTTCCTCCATCAGCGCGTACAGGGTGCACTCGTCGCGGTTGGTGCCGATCACCAGGTTGACGTCTGTCCCGACGCCGTCGGTGATGGCCTGATACGGGGACTGGGGAAGCAGGTCGCCGCCGGTGAGCGGGACGAACGGGATCATGCGTCCGCACTCGGGGTGTTCACCGCGCTGCTTCTCGACCATGAACTCGGTCTGCGCCTTCAGGATGTCTGCCGGGTCGACGGTGTGCAGGTCACCGGCGGGCACGCCGAGTTTGTCGAGCATCGCCTCGGCGATCGCCTCGGCGTAGTGGGCGGGGAAGCCGAACAGCGGTGCCGCTGCGGCGCTCTGGCAGACGGCCTGCTGGAACAGTCCCTGTGCGGAGGGGCAGCCGAGGAGTTCGCCGACGAACGTGCCTCCCGCCGAGGAGCCGAAGATGGTGATGTTGTCCGGGTCGCCGCCGAAGGCCGCGATGTTCTCGCGGGTCCATCGCAGGGCGGCGATCTGATCGGCCACTCCGTAGGCCCCCGATCCCTCGGCGTAGGCGTCGTCCAGGTGCCCGGCGTGCAGGAATCCGAAAGCGCCGAGCCGGTAGTTGCAGCTGACGAGCACCGCTCCGTCGCGGGCGAAGGTGTTTCCGTCCGAGCCGGAGCCGGCATTCGAGCCCATGAGGAAGCCGCCGCCGTGGATCCAGAACATCACCGGCAGGCCGGTCGCACCCTCCGGTGCCCACACGTTGACCGACAGGAAGTCCTCGCCTGTGCTCAGGCCCCCGAAAATGGGTGAGGACGGCTGGGGACAGCCCGGCCCGTAGGCGGTGCAGTCACGTACGCCCTCCCAGGGAGCGCGTGGCACGGGCGGCTTGAACGCGTTGGCGCCGAACGGCGGCTCCGCATAGGGGATGCTTTTGAACTCGGCGATCCCGTCATGCAGCTCTCCTCTGACCGTCCCTGCTGTCGTCTCGGCGTCGATCGTGTCCATGCTGTGCGCTCCACTCGGTAGGGGGTCTCGGTGTCTCGCCTGCGCGGCGATGCGTCGTCAGGTGTGGATGGTGAGCGGTCGTGCCGCTGCTGTGCTCAGCTGTCGGCGTCGGTCTCGGCCGCACTCGCCCGGCACGGGTTGCGTCGGGTGACCGGGTTGCGCCGCGAGGAGGTCGCCATGCTGGCCGCCATCAGCGCCGAGTACTACCTGCGCCTGGAGCAAGGCCGCGACCGCAACCCCTCGGCCCAGGTACTCGAGGCGCTCGCCCAGGTCCTCCAGCTGAATGCGGAGGGCACGGCCTACCTGCTGTCCCTCGCCGGCCCGAAACCGCGCCGCGGCCTCGACCTTCCCGACGAGCGCCTGCCTTCGGGGCTCGAAATGCTCCTGCGGACCCTCAACGTGCCCGCGTTCGTCTTCAACCAGTACAGCGATGTCCTGGCCGCCAACCGACTGGCCCGGGCACTGTCACCGGAGCTGGCGCCCGGGACGAACCGGCTGCGCGCCCTCTTCACCGACGAGGCGCTCCAGGAGTACCACACCGACTGGGAGCACTACACGGCCGTCGCCGTGGCCCACCTGCGCGCCACGGTGGGCACGCAGACCGACGACGAGCGGCTGCAAGCTCTGATCGGGGAGATATCCCTCAAGAGCGACCGGTTCCGTCAGCTGTGGGCGCGCCACGATGTGCGTTCCGCGGCCGAGGCCATGTTCCGGATACAGGATCCACAGGTCGGCTCCCTGGAACTCCTGGTCGAGAAGTTCCAGATGGTGGGGGCCAGCAAGCTGGAGATGATGCTCCTGCACGCCGAGCCCGGCACCCGCTCGGCCGATGCTCTGGCCCTGCTGGCCTCCCTCGACGCGTCTTCGTGACATCGGTCTGAGCGGCGCCCTGGATACCCGCTTGGTCTTGGCATTCAGTCCAGGTCGGCCATGTCGAGGACGAAGCGGTAGCGGACGTCGTTGCGGCGCAGGCGCTCCAGGGCCTCGTTCACCTGCGAGGACGGCAGCAGTTCGATGTCCGCGGTGATGTCGTGGGTGGCGCAGAAGTCCAGCATGGCGGCGGTCGCGGGCAGACCGCCGCTGCCAGCGGAGCTCAGCTTCTTGCGCCCCACGAGGAGGTCCATCGTCTCCACGGTGACGGGCCCGAGGTACCCGACCTGGCTGAGCGTGCCGTCCATGGCGACGAGCCGGAGGTACGGGCCGAGGTCGTGCGGCGCGGAGATGGTGTCGATGACGACGTCGAACCAGTCCCGCGCCGCGGCCAGCTGCTGCGCATCGCCGGACACGACGAGGTCGTGCGCGCCGAGGCGGTGCGCGTCGTCGGCCTTGTCGGGCGAGCGGCTGATGACCGACGTCGTGGCGCCGAGCGCCAGCCACTGCCGCTCACGCCAGTCAAGACGGCTCAGCTCCAGCGCACCAACGACACCGCTCCGAGCAAGCGTCCACCAACCGGTGGGAGATGCAGGTGCAAGGCCTGCCGGGCGCTCTGCACAAGGTCCCTTCCTCGCACGAGGAAGGGACCTTCTTCGTACGTACCGTTACTGCTGAGCTGGAGCGCGACGAGGATCGCGGGCGCCACGCGCCGCCGACTGGGAAGCCCGCGTGACCGGGAGGGCTGGCTCCGGCTGGCCGCCAACCGGACCGCCTGCCCCAACGTCTCGATGCCCTCGCGGAGGTCTACAACGAGCTCGTGGTCGCCGAACCCGCGCTGGACGACGAACACCTGCCTATCGCCGAGCAGTACCGGCGGCTGATGATGTCGTCGGTGACCCACTCCAAGGCCCAGGTACGCAAGGTCGCGAACTGCTCGTCGGTGAGGCGTAGGCGGCGAACTTCTCGTGTCGCACCGCTCGGCGCCGGCGCGACGGTCGCACAGGCCGGTGATCAGCTGCGCTGGTAGGGGTCGGCGAACGGATCCAAGGACTGACGGACCGCCTGCTGGGCGGTCTCCAGGCGCGGGCCAGGGCCGTAGTGGCGGGCGCGGGCCTTGCCGTGCGGGGTCAGCCAGCCGATGCGGACCAGGTCGCGGATGTCGCGGATGGCTTGCTGGTCGGAGAGGTCGGCGTCCTGCTGGTAGACGGTGCGGCGGACCTTCGAGCCCCAGAAGACGGGCAGCAGGGCGTAGACGACGCGTTCGTCCAGGCCGTCGGCGGAGGCGGCCTCGCCCAGGTGGATCCAGGCGCGGGCGAGCAAGTCGGTGCGGCGCTGGGCCTGCTGGGCCTGGCGGTGGTGGGCGCCGAGGCAGAAGCGGATCCACGGATGCGTGTCGCGCTCGGGACTCCAGCGCGGGCCACCGACCTGCTGGAGGACTTGGTAGTAGGCGTAGGTGTTCTGGCCGCGGCCCAGCCACTCCTCGATGCTGGAGAACTCCGGCGGCAGCATCTGCTCGGCCTCACGGGCGAAGACCAGCGTGGACACGGCGCGGGACATGCGCCCGTTTCCGTCCTTCCACGGGTGGACGTTGACCATGTTCAGATGCGCCATCGATGCGCGGACGTGTACGGGCGCGTCCAGGTCACCGTCGTTGAGCCAGTCGATCAGCTCCGTCATCAAGCCCGGAACCTGGTCGAAGTCGGGGGCGGTGTAGGCGGGCACGAGCGGGTCGTCGGGGCTGGTGACATACACCGGCCCGTCCCGCCAGCGGCCTGGGCGCTTGTCCAGGTGGTGTCCTTGGAGCATGAAGTGCAGTCCGCCCAGCAGGCCCGTGTCGTAACGGAATTCCGGTCCGGCATCCGCCAGGGCCTGGATGTAGGTCATCGCGCGCTGGTAGCCCTCCAGCTCCACCCGGGTGCGGTCTGCGGTCTCCAGCGGTTCCTCGCCGGCCATCAGCGCCTCGACATCGTCCACGGTCGCGGCGTAGCCCTCGATCGTGTTCGACCCGGCGATTGCGCGCGCCGTCAGGTTTCGCCGCAGCTGCCCCGACCACCGTGGCTGCGTACGCAGCTGATGCCGCAGCTTGTGCCGCATCTCCTCGATCTCCGCCAGGACGCGGTGGTCGTCGGCGTCCAGCGCCGGAGTCCTGTACAACATGACTCGATGACACCATGACTGCATCATCATGTCAAACCCTCCTCCTGGAGATGGGCAACCACGGCGTCCAGGTAGAGGGTGCAGCCCCACTCGCGGTGCATTTAGCAGGCCGGGCGGGGCCGCGATCGTGGCCGTCAGCCCCGGTACTCGGTCAGCTTCCAGCCCTCGGGGAGCTCACGCACCATGGCACCTGGCTCCAGCACCTGGTGGACGTAGGAGCCGTCGTCCCAGCTGGTGAGGGTGTCGATCAGCGGGGAGAGGATGGGCTCCCGGACGTTGTCGAAGAGCACCACCGGCTCCAGCGGAGAGGTTCCGATGGAGCACTGCGCCCCCTTGGGGAGCGACTGCCAGCCGACAATCGGGACGACCATGATGTCGCGATCTTCCGGGTTTCCGATGGCTATACGCCATCCATGGGGGGCTGGCGCGAATGGCACGGGTTGGTTGTTGGACGTCATGGACTCAGCCTGCTGCAAGGGTCTGCGCCATGGGCGCGTTTACGACAGGCCAGCCCCTGCCTGAAGCAGGCGGGCGACGTCCGGTCCAGGGGCGTGAGCGACGGCCTTACGCACTTCTCAACAGGCGTCCACAGGCGGGCCGTTCTCCATCGCGGCGGCAGCAACACTGCGGGGCGGATCTTGCCCCACTCTGGGGACCGGGGCTGGCTGCCATCAGTGGCCGCACGAGCGCAGGATAGTGGTCTCGCCACTCCACCTTCCCCGGACCAAGAGCTCGACGGTGTTGCGGCACACCGGGCAGGTCAGTCCTCGTCCGCGTCTGCCTCCCGTGCCAGCCGCCCGTCAAGGTCGCTGGCTCAAGCCAGGGCCCAAGCGGGCAGGTCCGCTACCTGTTGTGGGCTCAGGCTGTAGTCGGCGAAGTCCTGGTCATCCCACCACTCGGCGCCGGCGAGGCGGTCGCGCAGGTCGTGGAGGCTGAATTCGAAGCGGGCATAGCGGCGGCCAAGGTTTTCAAGGTCGGCGATGGAGCGATGCCGGGTCGCGCACCAAGGTCCGCGAGTGCGCGGACCTTGGTGCCGATCACGTCGCCCAGCGAGAGAACCGGACCGTACTCGGTGACCGTGGGCGGGGCCCAGAACACCTCCTTGAGGACATCGACCTCGCACTCCCCACCTGTGGTGGGGCGGTGGCGATGAGCCGGCCCGACAGCGGACTGGACTCGATGTGCCGGACGCCCCAGCCACGCTCGGCCAGGCCGTCGCCGACCGTACGGATGATCTCGTCGATAGGCGCCGGGGTCTCGGTGGCCACGTCCAGATCCTGGGAGAGCCGGTCGACCAGGCCGCGGGCCTGGACGGCGTACCCGCCGGTGATCACCAGCGGGTAGGGGGTGCCGATAGCGAGGACGTCGGCCAGGAGCCGGCGGTGCAGATCTGTCAGGTTCACGCGGCTGTCGCGGCGCTCGCTGCGGTGAGCTCGGGGAAAGCCGCTTCCCATAGGGCCCGGATCGGGCGGCTGATCAACGTGCGCAGCACAGGCCACTGCGCGATGAGCAGATCCCGGTTCAGGAAGTCGATCAGGTCCTGGCGCTTCCCCTCGGCCAGGACGGTGCGGTACAGGCCCATCCGGGAGCGCGGCTGCTCCAGGCCGTAGGAGCGGCGGCCCGACCAGACCACGTGCAGCGGCAGGTCGATCGTGCCGCGGGCGGGTGATCTCGACGGTCCCCACGTCGTAGATCCCGAGACGATGGGCGAGCGCGGCGCCGGCGGCCAGGCTCTTTACGCCGAGCTCGTACAGAAGGTGCTCCAGCACCGCCGGGATTACACCGCCGCGCGTGATACTTACCACGGCTTGCCGATGTGGAGTCTGGGTGGAGATCCGCCCAGCCTCCGGTGCGTCGACGGGCAGGCACCCGCCTGGCCGGAGCTCCGTGCGGGGCCGGTGGAGCGGGGCGTTCCGCCGCACCGGAGACCCGCCAGGATTCAGTGCGACCAGAAGACTCTTCGTCTCACGCATGTCTCACACACTGTTTGTGAGACGGTGGTCCAGGAGCTTCTGATCTGGACCTTATGGACTTGGTGGACGGTAACGAACCGCTGAAGACGAAAGGTAAAGTCTGACCACGTGACTGCTGTGTCTGCGAAGCCTCGCATCCCCAATGTCCTGGCCGGCCGCTACGCCTCCGCGGAGCTGGCCGTGCTGTGGTCCCCCGAGTACAAGGTCAAGCTGGAGCGGAAGCTGTGGCTTGCCGTGCTGCGTGCGCAGCAGGACCTGGGGGTGGAGGTCCCCGAGCAGGCGCCGGCCGACTACGAACGGGTCCTGGAGACCGTCGACCTGGCCTCCATCGCCGAGCGCGAGAAGGTCACCCGGCACGATGTCAAGGCCCGCATTGAGGAGTTCAACGCCCTCGCCGGCCATGAGCAGGTCCACAAGGGCATGACGTCCCGCGACCTGACGGAGAACGTCGAGCAGCTGCAGGTGCGGCTGTCGCTGGAGCTGATGCGGGACCGTACCGTCGCCGTGCTGGCGCGTCTGGGCTCGCTGGCCGCCCAGCACGCCGAGCTGGTGATGGCGGGCCGCTCGCACAATGTCGCCGCGCAGACCACGACGCTCGGCAAGCGCTTCGCGACCGCGGCCGATGAGCTGCTGGTGGCGTACGCCCGGCTGGAGGACCTGCTCTCCCGCTACCCGCTGCGCGGCATCAAGGGCCCGGTCGGCACCGCACAGGACATGCTCGATCTGCTGGGCGGCGATGCGGCCAAGCTCGCCGGGCTGGAGCAGCGGATCGCCGCCCACCTCGGCTTCGGGCAGGCCTTCACCTCCGTCGGCCAGGTCTACCCGCGCTCGCTCGACTACGACGTGGTGACCTCGCTGGTGCAGCTGGCCGCCGCCCCCTCCTCGCTGGCCAAGACCATCCGTCTGATGGCCGGGCACGAGCTGGTCACCGAGGGCTTCAAGCCGGGCCAGGTCGGCTCCTCGGCGATGCCGCACAAGATGAACACCCGCTCCTGCGAGCGCGTCAACGGTCTGATGGTGATCCTGCGCGGCTACGCCTCGATGGCCGGTGAGCTCTCCGGCGACCAGTGGAACGAGGGCGATGTGTCCTGCTCCGTGGTGCGCCGGGTCGCCCTGCCGGACGCGTTCTTCGCGCTGGACGGGTTGCTGGAGACCTTCCTGACCGTGCTCGACGAGTTCGGCGCCTTCCCCGCCGTCATCGCGCGCGAGCTGGACCGCTACCTCCCCTTCCTCGCCACCACCAAGGTGCTGATGGGTGCCGTACGCGCCGGTGTGGGCCGCGAGGAGGCGCACGAGGCGATCAAGGAGAACGCGGTCGCGTCGGCGCTGGCCATGCGCGAGCAGGGCGCGGAGCGCAACGAACTGCTGGACAAGCTGGCCGCGGATGCGCGGATCCCGCTGGACAAGGCACAGTTGGATGCCCTGATGGCGGACAAGCTGTCCTTCACCGGCGCGGCGGCCGACCAGGTGGCGTCCGTCGTCGCCCGGATCGGGGAGATCGCCGAGCAGCACCCGGAAGCCGCGGCGTACACGCCCGGCGCGATCCTCTGACGCGAGGACCCATGCGCTTCACCCCCGAAGAGCTCGCAGCCGCTCGCGACCGCCTCGTTCCCGACGTGGCCGCGAGCGGTCTTCGGGTGCTCTTCTGCGGTATCAACCCCGGGCTGATGACGGCGGCCACCGGCCACCACTTCGCCCGGCCCGGCAACCGCTTCTGGCCGGTGCTGTACGCCGCCGGGTTCACCCCGCGCCAGTTCCGGCCCGCCGAGCAGGAAGAGTTGCTCGACCACGGCCTCGGCATCACCAACGTCGTGGCGCGGGCGACCGCCAAGGCCGACGAGCTGACCGCGCAGGAGTACCGCGAGGGCGGCCGGCTGCTGGCCGGGAAGGTGGCCCGGCTGCGTCCGCGCTGGCTCGCGGTCGCCGGTGTCACCGCCTATCGCGTCGCCTTCGACGACAAGCACGCCGCGATCGGGCCGCAGGAACGCACCCTGGGCGACACCCGTATCTGGGCGCTGCCCAACCCGAGCGGGCTGAACGCCCATTGGCCGCCGGCGACGCTGGCGGAGGAGTACGGACGGCTGCGCGCCGCGGCGTTCGCGGCGGACGACGACGCGTGAGACGCTGAGGGCGGGTGCCCGGCCGACGCGGGTGAGGGACCGCCCGCCGGGCCCGCGCGCGGCCCGTACGCATCCGGCCCCGACCGCTCAGCGACCGTTCGGCTGCGCGTCATCTCCTGGCCGTGTACATGTCAGCCTGTCGGCTCTACGCTATCGCCGCCCACGCACCCCCACCCCCCTCTCCGTGTGGAGGCCCCCGTGCCTGCTGCGTCGTCCTCGTCTTCCGCCGCGCCCTCCTCCCACCGCATCCGCCGCTCGCGCCGTCGCCGGGTCGGCGCGCTCGCCGGGGCGTTCGCCCTCGCCACCACCGGACTCGGCATCTGGGCGGGCAACGGCTTCGGTGCCGAGCCGGCCGCGGCCGGCGTTCCCACCCCCGACCATGTGGTCGTGGTGGTCTTCGAGAACCACGCCTACGGCCAGGTGATCGGCAGCTCCAGCGCCCCGTACATCAACTCGCTGGCCTCCGGTGGTGCCAGTCTCACCGCCTCCTATGCCGAGACCCACCCCAGCCAGCCCAACTACTACGCCCTCTTCTCGGGCGACACCCAGGGCGTCACCGACGACAGCTGCGTCGACCCGGGGTTCAGCGCTGCCCCCAATCTCGCCTCCGAGGTGACGGCCGCCGGCAAGACCTGGGCGAGCTACAACGAGTCGCTGCCGTCCGAGGGCTCGACCACCTGCAAGAGCGGCACATACGCGCAGAAGCACAACCCGTGGTTCGGCTTCAGCAACGTCCCCACCGCCTCGGCGCACACCTTCGACGCCTTCCCCACCGACTTCTCGAAGCTGCCCACCGTCTCCTTCGTCGTCCCGAACCTGTGCAGCGATATGCACGACTGCTCGGTGTCCACCGGTGACACCTGGCTGAAGAACCACCTCAAGGCCTATGCCGACTGGGCCAGGACCCACAACAGCCTGCTGCTGCTCACCTTCGACGAGGACAACCGGCTCAGCGGCAACCGCATCCCGACCGTGCTCTACGGCGGGCCGGTCAAGGCCGGCGCCACCTCCGCCACCACCTACAACCACTACGATGTGCTGCGCACCCTCGAGGACATGTACGGCACCTCCCACGCGGGGAACGCCGCCGACGCCAAGGACATCAGCGGCGTCTGGGCCGGCTGAGGTGTATCTCGCGGACCGCCGCTCCGCACCTTCGCCCGCCGCTCCGCCCGGTGACCGGCGCGCCCGGCCGGACCGGCGTCCGGGCCGGCGCGCCGTGCCCGCCGTCCCCCCGACGGTGCTCGTCCTGGGCAGCGTCAGCCTCATCACCGACATCTCCTCGGAGATGGTCACGGCCGTGCTCCCGCTGTATCTCGTCGCCGAACTCGGGCTGTCCCCTTGGGGGTTCGGAGTGCTGGACGGGGTCTACAACGGGGTGAGCGCGCTGGTCCGGCTGGTGGGCGGCCGGCTGTCCGACCGGGGCGGCGGCGGTCACAAGGCGGTGGCCGTGGTGGGGTACGGGCTCTCCGCCCTCTGCAAGCCGTTGCTGCTGATGGTGCACTCGCTGCCGCTGATCGGGGCGGTGCTGGCGGTGGACCGCACCGGTAAGGCGCTGCGGACCGCACCGCGCGACGCCATGATCTCCCTGGCCGCCGAACCGGCCGCCCGTGGCCGGGCGTTCGGGGTGCACCGGGCCATGGACACGGCGGGCGCACTGTGCGGGCCGCTGGTGGCGTTCGTCCTGCTGCGGGCAGCGGCGGAAGGCTATGACGCGGTCTTCACGGTCAGCTTCTGTGTGGCCGTACTGGGCGTCGTGGTCCTGCTGCTGTTCGTCCCGCGCCGGGCCGCGACCGCCCCGCAGGGCGCCGTGACGACCCGCCCCGCCGCTGCCCTGGAGGACAGCGGCGGGCGGCGGGGTCCGGCCGGGCCACGGACGCCGGTGCGCGCACTGCTGGGCCGGCCGGAGGTGCGCCGGCTGACCGGGTGCGCGGTGCTGCTGGGGCTGACCACCGTCAGCGACTCCTTCCTCTATCTGACCCTGCAGCGGAGGCTGGACCTGCCCGGCGGGTGGTTTCCGCTGCTGCCACTGGGCACCGCCACGGCATTCCTGTTGCTGGCGGTGCCGCTGGGGGCGATCGCGGACCGGATCGGCCGCCGGCGGCTGTTCCTGGCGGGGCATCTGGCGCTGCTGTGCGCCTACGGGCTGCTGCTCGCCCCGCTGAGCGACGGAACGGCCCTGGTCTGTGCCGTGCTCGCGCTGCACGGCTCGTTCTACGCGGCAACCGACGGAGTGCTGGCGGCCGCGACCGCCGACGCGGTGCCCGAGGCCATCCGCGGCAGCGGGCTCGCCGTGGTACAGACCGGCCAGACCGCCGCTCGCTTCCTCTGCTCCCTCACCTTCGGCGCCGTCTGGACCGCCTGGGGCGAGGGCACCGCCGTCCTGGCCGCCGCCGTCGGCCTTGCCCTCGCCGTGGCCGTCAGCGCCCGTCTGCTGCGCCGCGCCGGGCCGTCACCGTCCCTCAACGCCCCATCGGAGCAAGCGCCTTGAGCCGCCCCCCGCTGAGCCGCACCGCGCGGCTCCTCATCCTGCTGGCCACCGCCCTCGTACTCGGCGGGGTCGCCGTCGGCGCGACCCTGCACGCCGCCGGGCGCGCCGCCCGGAAGGACCGCACCCAGGCCGGCGGCCCCGCCGTGGCCTCCGGAACGGTCCGCCTGGACGACCCGCGGCACGCCCTCTTCCGCAATATGGCCTGGGGCCCGCACCGCGACGAGATCACCGCGGTCCCGGCCGGCCGGCTCTCCGGCCCGCGCACCGCCTCCGGCGTCCACTGCCTGCGCTTCCACGAGGCCTCCGGCACCGGTATCTGTCTGCAGGCCGTCCACGGCAGACTCCGCGACACCTACCGCGCCGTCGTCCTCGACAACCAGCTGCGCGAGCGGCGCCACTACGACCTGGCCGGCACCCCGACCCGTGCCCGGGTCTCCCCCGGCGGCCACACCGTCGCCTGGACCGTCTTCGTCAGCGGCGACTCCTACGCGGGCACCGCCTTCTCCACCCGTACCTCCCTGGTCGACACCCGCACCTGGCATCTGGACGCCAACCTGGAGACCTATGCGCTGACCGTCGGCGGACACCCTGTCCACGCGGCCGACCTCAACGTCTGGGGCGTCACCTTCGCCGACGACACCCACTTCTACGCCACCGCCGCCACCGGCGGAAAGACCTACCTCGTCCACGGCGACCGGTCCACCGGAACCCTCCGGGCCCTGCACACCAACGTCGAATGTCCCTCGCTCTCCCCCGACGGCACCCGCATCGCCTACAAGAAGCGCGTCAACGGCGCCGACCCGGACGCTCCTTGGCGGCTCTACGTCCTCGATCTGCGCACCCAGCACGAGACCGCAACCGGCGAACACCGCAACGTCGACGACCAGGCCGTCTGGCGTGACCACCACACGCTGGTCTACTCCCTGCCGGGCGATTTCGGCTCCGACCTGTGGACCGTCCCCGCCGACGGCACCGGCGCCCCGCGCCGCCTCATCACCGCCGCGCTCGCCCCCGCCTTCTCTCACTGAGGACTGTCCGCCACGTCCCCCTCCCCCACCGCGACCAGCAGCTGGAGCGGCAGTTCGCGGTCCCCCTGGCCCACGCCCGCACCGATCCACCGGCCCTGCACCCGCCAGCCGTACATGTGCGGGACATATCCGCACAGGGTGTCCAGCGGCGGCCGTACGGGCAGGCCCATTGCCGTCCGCTCCAAGTGCTCTGCCAGGTCGAGCGTCTCCGGCTCCCCCCACCGTAAGGACAGCGCCTGCACCAGCGCCGTCAGCCCCGCCTCGAACTCCTCCTCGGCCTCCGCCAGCTCGGCGGGGTCGGCATCCCAGAACCCGCCGCTGACCCGCAGGGCGGCTATGTGGAAGCCCGGCCCGCTCCCGACCAGGGCGGAGCGGCCCGGGGAAGCGGGGAAGTCCCGGAGCCGCAACCGGTCGACGGCGGCCAGATACGCGTCAATGGTCATGCCGTCAGTAAACCGGCCGGGTCTGACAATTGGCTCCCGTCCGGTCCCGCACACCTCCCTGCGCAGCAGTGACCGGGGCCCGCCACCGCTGCCGGCACCGCCCGGCCGACCGCCGCGACGGTACCCGCCAGGGCTCGCCGGGCACCCTCTCACCGGCTACGATCCGCCACACACGCAAAGCGAGGGAGACACACGTTGGGGCGGCTCACCGGCGGGGACCCCTCCCTGCTGCGACGAATCAACTCCGCTGTGGTGCTGCATGCGCTGCGCGCCGCGGACTCCCCCACGCTCACCCAACTCGTCCAGGTGACGGGCCTGTCCCGGCCGACGGTCGAGGGCGTGGTGGAGGGACTCATCGAGGCCGGCCTGGTGGCCGAGGCGGCCGCCGAGGAGGGCGAGACGCGCCGCCAGGGGCGGCCGGCCCGCCGGTACCGGTTCCGTACGGAGGCCGGCCATCTGCTGGGCATCGAGATCGGCCCGCACCGCGTCGCGGCCCTGCTGTCCGATCTGAGCGGGCGGGTGCTGGACACCGCACAGCGCCCCGTGGAGGAGACCGCACCGGCCGACGAGCGGCTGGAGCGGGTCCGTGCCGTCGTCAGCGATCTGCTGCGCCGCACGGGCGTGCCCCGCAGTTCGCTGCGGGCCGTCGGTGTGGCCGGGCCCGGCATCGTGGAGACGGACGGCACGGTACGGCTGAGCACCGCGCTGCCGGGCTGGACGGGGCTGCCGCTGGGCGAGCGGCTGCGGCGGTCGTTCCGCTGCCCGGTGCTGGTCGAGAACGACGCGAATGCCGCCGCGGTCGCCGAGCACTGGCAGGGTGCGGCCACCGACTCCGATGACATCGTTTTCGTGCTGGCCGGGCTGAGCCCGGGGGCCGGTTCGCTGATCGGCGGACGCCTGCACCGCGGCTTCGGCGGGGCCGCCGGGGAGATCGGCGCCCTGCACCTGCTCGGCCGCGAGGCGACACCGGAGAAGCTGCTGTCGACGACCGGAGAGCCGCTGCACCCCCTGGACGAGGCGCAGGTCGCGGCGGTGTTCGCGGCGGCACGGGAGGGCGACGCACAGGCGCGGGAGGCGGTCGACCGCTTCCTGTGGCGGCTGGTGCACGATGTCGCGGCCCTGGTGCTGGCGCTCGACCCGGAGCTGGTGGTGATCGGCGGCTGGGCGGCGGGACTGGACGGCGTGCTGGGGCCGTTGCGCGGGGAGTTGGCGCGCTATTGTCTGCGCCCGCCGCGGGTCGCCCTGTCGCAGCTGGGCGAGGCGGCGGTCGCCACCGGGGCGCTGCGGCTCGCGCTCGATCACGTGGAGGGTGAACTCTTCGCGGTGGAGGGTACGGTGACGGGCCGTCATGCGCGCCGCGACGCGGTGACCGGCCGCCGCTGACCCCGACGGCCGGTACGGCACGCCTGCTCCGCGGCATCGGCCGGGTCGGCCCGGCCCCCGGCCACCCGAGAACGGGCT
Source organism: Streptomyces sp. NPDC054765 (assembly GCF_053612065.1). Taxonomy (NCBI): domain Bacteria; kingdom Bacillati; phylum Actinomycetota; class Actinomycetes; order Kitasatosporales; family Streptomycetaceae; genus Streptomyces; species Streptomyces sp. NPDC054765. The sequence continues at coordinate 31,397 of NZ_JBSHBP010000074.1, forward strand.
CCCACCGGAGCGCCGTCCGGCGGGAGCCCGTACCTCAGCCGTCGGGCGGCTCAGCCCGCGAGCAGGGCGACCGCGTCGCTCTCGCCGAAGGTCAGACGGCAGGTGTCCGCACGGTAGGTGGAGACCGCAACGGCCGTCGTGCGCCCCCCGGAGACATAGCGGGTGGTGACGACCAGGACGGGCGCACCGGGCAGCCGGTCCAGCTGCTTGGCGTCCTCCGCACGGGCCGAGCCGAGCTCGACGGTACGGTCCTGCCCCTCCAGTTCCAGCGCCTGCAGCTCGCGCAGCACGGCACGGGCGCGGGCCGGGGCGCCCAGCGTGGCCGCCGGCGGGCAGCCCGGGACCACCTGCGCCGGGACGTACAGCAGCTCGGCGGCGACGGGCCGGCCGTGGGTGACCCGGCTGCGGCGCACGATGTGCACCGGGTCGCCGGGAGCCGTCGCCAGCAGACGGGCCACCGCGGCGGGCACCGTCTCGCTCTCGACGGCGTCGACCGGCTGCCAGTCGTCACCGGCGGCACCGGGCCAGGTGTGGCGGACGGGGTCGACGGCGACGCCGACGCGCGGTGGTGCGACCGTGGTGCCCACACCGCGGCGACGCTGGAGCCTGCCTTCCAGTTCCAGCTGATCGAGCGCCTGCCGCAGAGTGGCCCGCGCGACACCGAACCGCGCCGCCAGATCCCGCTCGTTGGGCAGGATCTCGCCGACCGCGAACTCCGAGTCCAGCGCATCGCTGAGCACGGTCTTGAGGTGCCAGTACTTCGGCTCCGGCACCGTTTCGAGCTGCGTGGTCCCCACCCTGTCCTCCGCACTGGCCGTTACCGGGGCCGCACCCCATGGGGTCCGGGCCCACACCCGAGGCCCTGCCCCTGCGGGCCGCCGGCGCGCCCGATGATGAGCGCTTCTTTATGAAAGGTTGTTGCAGTATCCCGACGATATGGCCGCCCCCACCCTTGGTCAAGACCAATCCGGAATCCGTTTCGGATCAGAACAACCGCCCGTACCGGCCGCCCCGCCCCCGTCTTCGGCAACGCCACCCGCTACCGTCCCCGACATGCTCGCTCTGCTGCACACCTCGCCCGTCCACGTTCCCGTCTTCGACACACTGCGTGACGAGGAGGCCCCCGGGCTGACGCTGCGTCACCTCGTCCGGCCCGAACTCCTCGACCGGGCAAGGGTGCAGGGGCCCGAGGCCGTCGCGGAGGATCTCACCTCGGCGCTCATGGGGGCGGCCCGGGAGGGCGCGCGGGCCGCGCTGTGCACCTGCTCGACGATCGGTTCGGTCGCCGAGCAGGCGGGCGCAGCATTCGGTCTCCCCGTCCTCCGGGTGGACCGTCCGATGGCCGCGGCCGCCGTCGCCGCCGGCCCGCGCATCGCCGTGCTCGCCGCGCTGGAGAGCACCCTCGCCCCCACCCGGGCCCTGATCGCGCAGGAGGCGGAACGGGCCGGCCGCGGGGTCACCGTGCGGGCCGTGGTGGTGCCCGGCGCGTGGGAGCGCTTCGAGGCCGGCGACAACGACGGCTATCTGGCGGCGGTCGCCTCCGCGGCGCGGGGGATCCGGGACGCCGATGTGATCGTCCTGGCGCAGGCCTCCATGGCACCGGCGGCCGAGGGTCTCGGCGCCGGGGTGCCGGTGCTGTCCAGCCCGCGGCCCGGTCTGCGGGCCGCCGCTCAGCTGGCCGCGAGCGACACCAGCTTCTCCGGATTGCGGACGACGTAGACCGTCCGGATCTTTCCGTCCTGGATGCCGAGCTGGATGACGGAGTCCGGCACCCCGCCGTCGTGCACCAACAGCGCGATCCGGCCGTTGAGTTCGAGGAGGGTGAACTCCATGCCGGGCGGCGCCGACCTGGCGACGCCGAAGAGGAAACGGGCGACCTTGTCCGCGGACTCGATGATCCGCAGGGGCGCCTTGGCCTTCCCGCCGCTGTCCCCGACCAGCCGCGCGTCCGCGGCCAGCAGGTTCAGCAGCCCCGCCAGGTCGTCACCGGCCGCCGCGGCGAGAAACCGCTCGGTCAGTTCGCGCTGCCGGTCCGGGTCGACCTCGAAGCGCGGTGTGCCCTCCTCCACATGGCGCCGGGCCCGGCCCGCCAGCTGGCGTACCGCGGGCTCGCCGCGGTCGAGGACGGTGGCGATCTCCGCGTACGGATAGCCGAAGGCCTCGCGGAGCACGAACACGGCGCGCTCCAGAGGGGAGAGCGACTCCAGGACGACGAGTACGGCGAGGGTGACGGATTCGTGGAACACCGCCCGGTCCGCGGTGTCCTGGGTGGTGCCGCCGAAGTCGGTCGCCAGCGGCTCCGGCAGCCACGGCCCCACATAGGACTCGCGCCGCGACTGGACCTGGCGCAGCCGGTCGATGGCCAGCCGGGTGGTGATCCGTACGAGAAAGGCACGCGGCTCACGTACCTGGGCACGGCCGGCTCCCGTCCAGCGCAGCCAGGCGTCCTGCACCACGTCCTCGGCGTCGGCCACCCGGCCGAGCATCCGGTAGGCCACCCCGAACAGGACGGGGCGATGTTCCTCGAAGACTTCGGTGAGATCGGTCGCACATTCACTCGGCACCCCTCCATCCCACCGGGCCGCCCGCGCCTTGTCCAGCGGTAACCGCGGAGTGCGGTGGCGCGGGCGCGTGGGGTACGAGCGCCTCCGGCACCCGCCCCGGCCGCCCCATACCGCTCAGTAGCCTCAGCCGGCATCGTGTCAGCCATGCCCGGCACCACCGCAAGCACCGCACCTCCAAGGAGTTCTGATGGCCACCCCGGTCTCCTTCGCCCGTGTCACCCCGCGGGGAACTCGCAGGGCGGGCTGCTCGCCCTGGAGCTGGGCCGCGAGCGGGCGTGCGGTCGGTCACCGCGCTCTCGCCCGCCGGTTTCTGGACCCCGGCCGAGCGGCGTGACGCCTTCGGTGTGCTGCGCGGCATGTACGCGGGGGCGCAGGCGCTGCCCCCGCAGATGGTGGAGTCCCTGGCCCGGACCGCCCTGGGCCGCGCCTCGCTGACCGGCACCGGCTACGCCCGTCCCGGCCGCCGTTCGGCCGAGGCCGCCAAGCACACGATTCCCGGCGCGCGGCTGGTACGGCTGCCGGGCTGCGGGCATGTGCCGATGCACGACGATCCGGCGCTGGTGGCGCGGGTCATCCTCGACACCGTGCGCCGGGCCGCGTCCTGACGAGGGCCCGCTTCCCGGAAGCGTTCGGCCGCGGCAAGATCGCGGGACGGCGGGCGATGCGGATTGCGGCGGAGCCGTCGGCCGGCATGAGGTCACCTTCCTCGGGGCCGCCGTTCCGGCAGCGCGTACCAGGACCGTAAACGTCCCCGCGTTGTCCTGGCGATCGGCCGGTGGTCTTGCGACCATGGCCCGGGTCCGGTGGGCCGCAGGGACCAGGACCCGTACGGGCGAAGGACGAAGGGCGAAGGGCGAGGGACGCACCACGGACCGCGAACGGCCCCGAACGGACCATGAACGCACCACGAACGGACCGCTGTTCACCGTCCGTTCGGCTGCGGGGCACCGGACAGCGATACGAACGGGGCGGCAGTGGAATCGGGCGAGGCATGGAGGTTGGACATGGCGCAGGGATCCGGCGGCGGCTTCGGACGGCGGTCGCTGTTGCAGGGCGCGGCGGCGGGCACGGCGGCGCTGGCACTGCCCGCCATCTCCGGTGCCGCCCCGGCGCAGGCCCGCGGCGGGCGGCCCAGCGCCGACTGGGGCGTGCAGGTCGGGGATGTGACCACGTCCTCCGGCCTGGTGTGGGTGCGGTCCGACCGCCCGGCCCGGATGGTGGTGCAGACCGCGGCGACCGAGTCGTTCCGTCACGCCAGATCCTGGCGCGGCCCGGTGATCGGGGCGGGGACGGACTTCACCGGCGTCACCTCGCTGCACGACCTGCCCGCCGGTGAGCAGATCCACTACCGGGTGCTGCTCGCGGACCCGGACGACCCCCGGCGCACCGGCGAGCCGGTCACCGGCACCTTCCGCACGGCGCCCACGGGCCGCATCGCCACCGGTACCTCACGCAGCGCTCCCGGACCGGGCGGCGGCGGGCAGCAGGAGGGCATCCGCTTCCACTGGTCGGGCGATCTGGCCGGCCAGGGCTGGGGCATCAACCCGGACCGCGGCGGCTACCGCATCTACGAGGACATGCGGCGCCGGAACCCGGACTTCTTCCTGTGCAGCGGCGACAACATCTACGCCGACAACCCGATCCCTGAGCGGGTGACCCTGCCGGACGGCCGGATCTGGCGGAATGTGACGACTGAGGAGAAGGCGAAGGTCGCCGAGACGCTGGCGGAGTTCCGTGGCGCGTTCCGCTACAACCTGCTGGACGACAATCTGCGCCGGTTCAACGCGCAGGTACCGACGATCACGCAGTGGGACGACCACGAGGTGCACAACAACTGGTACCCGGGGCAACTGCTCGATGACGACCGGTACACGGTGAAGGACACCGATGTGCTCTCCGCACGCTCGCTGCGCGCCTTCAGCGAGTACTTCCCGATCCGTACGCTGCGTCCCGACGGGGGCGGCCGGGTCTACCGCGTGGTGCACCACGGCCCGCTGCTCGACGTCTTCGTACTGGACATGCGCCGCTACCGGAACGCCAATTCACCGGACCGGCAGACCGACGATCCGCAGGGCATTCTCGGGGCCGGGCAGCTGCGCTGGCTCAAGCGAGAGCTGTCCCGCTCGCATGCGGTGTGGAAGGTGATCGCCTCCGATATGCCGCTGGGTCTGGTCGTCCCGGACGGCAAGACTGACTTCGAGGCGCTGGCGCAGGGCGATCCGGGCGCTCCGCTGGGGCGCGAACTGCAGCTGGCCGAGCTGCTGCGCCACATCAAGCACGACCGGGTGACCGGCACCGTGTGGCTGACGACGGACGTTCACTACACCGCGGCGCAGCATTACGCGCCGGAGCGGGCGGCGTTCCAGGACTTCGAACCGTTCTGGGAGTTCGTGTCGGGGCCGCTGCACGCGGGCGGGTTCCAGGCGCTGAAACTGGATGGAACGTTCGGACCGCAGCAGCCGTTCATCAAGGCACCGGAGCGTGCCGACACCTCCCCTGCGGAGAGTCCGCAGTACTTCGGCGAGATCGATATCGACGGGGGTAGCGGGGAGCTGACGGTGCGGCTGTGTCAGGAAGGCGGCGAGGTGTTGTTCAGCAAGGTGCTGCAACCGGGACGGGTAGGACAGTAGAGGCCAATGCGTCGATTGCGTCTTTTACCCGTCGGACACAATGTGTTGGCGATCAGGCAACACCTGTCCGCCAGGCTTGTGTGCATGACTGAAGCATCCTCCGCCCGTTCCACCCGCCGCCATCACTGGCGGCGGGACATCGTCGAGCTGGCCGCCCTGTTCACCGCCGTGGCGGTGGCCGATGCCCTTGCCAACACCGTCGCGCACGGCCCGTCGGGCCCGGTGATGCTGTGCTCCGCCGCGGTCGCTCTGCTGGCCACGGCAGGCTTCCATGTCTGGTGGTCACGACGCCACGAAAACGCCCCGCCGCCGACCGATACCGGCGCCACGGTGCCGTCCCCCGCCGGGCAGGCCCCTGAGGCCGCAGGGCAGGAGACGGTGCTGTGGCGGATGCGGACCACGGTCCGGGACGAGCCCGGCAGCCTGGCCGCGCTGTGCACGGCGCTGGCCGCGCGGCGGGTGGACATCCTCAGCCTGCAGACCCACCCGCTGTCCGACGGCACGGTCGACGAGTTCCTGCTGCGCGCACCGGACGCGCTGACGCCCGCAGAGCTGACCCGTACGGTGGCCGAGGCGGGTGGCGCGCACAGCTGGCTGGAGCGGGCCGATGCGCACGATCTCGTCGATGCGCCGACCCGGATGCTGGGCCTGGCGACCCGCACGGCGCTGGATTCCTCGGAACTCCCCCTGGCCCTGCGGCAGTTGCTGGGGCGCTGCACGATCCGTTCGGTGCCCGCGCGCTCGCTGCGCGGGCAGCCGCTCGCGGAGCAGGTGCCCACGGAGGGCGTGCTGGAGGAGCACCTCATGAAGTTCCGCGACCCCTCCGGGGGCTCGCTCACCATCGAAAGGCCGCACGTGCCGTTCACGCCGACCGAGTTCGCCCGGGTCCGTGCGCTGGTCGACCTGGACGCCAGACTCGGCCAGCGGGTGCCGCCGCGGCGTGAGGTGCTGACGCTGCCCGAGGGCAACGAGATCACCGTCCGCCGCGCCGACACCTCGGATCTGGCCGCGGCCCGCGAGATGCACGACCGCTGCTCGGCGCAGACCCTCGGGCTGCGCTACCACGGCCCGGTCGGTGACGCGGACCGCTACCTCGGCCATCTGCTCAGCCCGCGGTTCGGGCGCACCCTGGCGGTGGAGACCGCGTCCGGCCGGCTGGTGGCGCTCGGCCATCTGCTGTGGGACGGCGACGAGACCGAGGTCGCGTTGCTGGTCGAGGACTCCTGGCAGCAGCGTGGCATCGGCGCCGAACTGCTGCGCCGGCTGGTGGCGATGGCGGCCGAAACCGGCTGCGCAAGCGTCTATGCGATCACCCAGGCCTCGAACACCGGCATGGTGGCGGCGATGCGCGGCCTCGGGCTGCCGCTCGACTACCAGATCGAGGAAGGCACCCTCGTGATCACCGCGCGCCCGACGGGTCTGCCCGCCCGGCGGATGCCGCGGGAGAGCGTACGGATCCAGGACGGCACGGCGCGCCGCTGAGCAGCGCCCCGCGGTGCCCGGCAGGCACCGAAGCCTGAAGGCCGGGGCGGGGGGTGCCCCCCCCCCCCGGCCCCCGAGGTTTGGCATGGGGCCGGTAAAACAAAAGGGAGTTAAGGCGGGTTGATGTGTGGC
>NZ_JBSHBP010000075.1:0-37742 GCF_053612065.1 Streptomyces sp. NPDC054765
GACAGGTGGTGCCGGACGTAAAGCGAAGCAGTCCGGCACCACACCCCTCCGCCCCCGGCACCGCACCACCCACCTGCGCACGGCCACAGCCCACCGCCCCCTCTCCCGCCGAAGGCGAAGGCACGGAACCCGACGGCGCCGCACCCGACCACCTGGGACTGGGAGCCCACCACGGCGCCGCACCCGACCACGTGGGATTCACTCGCGGGCGAGTACGGAATCTCGTACGCGCTATCGTCCGCGTCTCGTCAAGACGATACGTCTCGCCTCCCCTCGCTAAACTCGGCCGTATGGCCAACAAAGCAGCGCCCGACACCTCCCGCCGCAGCGAACGCTCCCGCCGGGCGATCTTCGATGCCGCCCTCGCACTCGTCGGCGAGGTCGGCTACGACAAGCTCACGATCGAAGGCATCGCCTCCCGGGCCGGCGTCGGCAAGCAGACGATCTACCGCTGGTGGCCGTCCAAGGCCGCCGTGCTGCTGGACGCCTTCACCGCCGGCGTGGACGAGGAGTACGCGGCGGGCCTCCCGGACACCGGCGATCTCGCCGCGGACCTGAAGTTCGTGCTGCGGGCGACCGCCGATGAATTCAACGACCAGGCCTTCCAGGCGCCCTACCGCGCCCTCGCGGTGGCCGGCGCGAACGACGCGGAGATCTCCCGCACCTTCGTCGCCCGGCTGCTGGAGCCCGGCATCCGCGTCTACACCGAGCGGCTGCGGGCGGCCCAGGAAGCGGGCGAGGTGGCCGCCGGCGTCGATGTGCGGATCGCCGCCGAGATGGTGCTGAGTCCCTTCTCACAGCGCTGGCTGATGCGCACCGGCGAATTGACCCACGACTACGTCGACACCCTCGTCGACCAGGTACTGCGCGGTCTGCGGCCACGCGACTGAGTGCACCGGGCGACCGGGCTCCGGCGGCGGCATCCTGTCGTCGATGACCTGAATTGCCGGTATTGGTGCGCCCTTCGTTCACCCCGGATCTCCACACCGGTCACCCTAGGCGCAGGATGGTGGCAGCATTGATCCCAGACCACCGCTCGAAGTGAGGGGATAGATGGAACGCAAGAGCAGGTTCTCCCAGTGGCTGCGCCGGCCGAAGAGCGGATCGGACGGCGGCGATACGGACACGGGATCAGCGGCTGCGCGCAGCCGCGAGGACCTGCTGCTGGCGGCGGCCGACGCGGGCTTCCCGGTGGCCCCGGCCGCACACCCTTCCGGCTACGGCTGTTCCTGTGAACGCATCGGCTGTCCCACCCCCGGCCGCCACCCCGTCTCCTTCGGCTGGCAGACCGTCGCCACCACCGACCGCGACAAGGTCGCCGCCTGGATCCGCACCCTCCCGCAGGCCAACTTCATCACCGCCACCGGCATCACCCACGACGTGCTGGACGTCCCCGTCGAGGCGGGCCGCAGCGCCCTGGGACGGCTGGACGCGGCGGGCATCGACGTCGGGCCGATCACCCTCAGCGGCGCCGGCCTCGCCAACGGCCGGATGCTCTTCTTCACCGCCACCCGCGGCACCCCGGACGACGAGGACGAGTGGTGGCCCTGCGAGCTGGACTGCCACCCCGAGACCATGGACGAACACCCGGGGCTGCGCTGGCACTGCCGCGGCAGCTATGTGCTGCTGCCGCCCTCGGCCCTGCCCGGCGACCAGCCCGCGGTGACCTGGCTGCGCGGCCCCGAGCTGGCGCTGCCCGACCCGCTGACGCTGCTGGAGTCGCTCACCGACGCCTGCGCGGAGTTCAACAGCCGCGAGCCCTACCACCACGAAGCGGCGGCCTGGCCGATCGGCCGCTGAGCGGGCCCGGCCACCGCGCCGCGCGCCTTTGTCCGTACGCCGAAGGGCCGCCGGGTTCACCCCGACGGCCCTGTCGCGTACGCGCGGTTTCGGCGGCCGGCTACAGCGGCTTCACCGAGGTCTTCGCCTCGATCCGGTTCAGGACCGTGACCTTGCCCCCGGAGCTCTTGGCCGGCACCGTGACCGCCTGGCCGGAGACGGTGGTGAAGGCCATCCGGTTGGTCTTCTTCTCCGGTCCCTCCAGGAGCCCCTTCAGAGCCGCCGGCACCGTGATCGTGGCCCCGGCGAACACGGTCTTCTGCTGGTGGTAGAAGGTCGAGAAGAACACCAGCGCACCGCCGTCCTTCGTGCGCAGGGCCACTGGCGGGTAGTCCGCGGCGGTGTCCTCCCACATGATGCGCTGGCCGGGCCGGTTGGTGTCCCTGGCCCGCCGGGCCCGCCAGCCGTCGGTCTCCGGGCCGGCGGCGAAGGCACTGCCCTTGCCGGTGTTGAGGTAGTCCGCGTACCTACGGCTCAGCTTGCCCGGCGCGACCATCAGACCGGACTGCGCACCGGCGGGCACCGCCTCCGCGTAGCCCTTCCCGTCCGTCTTCAGCTCCGGCGCCTTGTTGCCCGCGAACGTCGCCAGATACACCGCGCGCCACTGCTCGTCGATGCCGTTGCGGCTGAACACCAGGAACCAGCGGGTGTTCTGGCCACGGGCGTTCTTGCGGTTGCTGGCCGCGTCCGCGATGAAGTACTTCGGCCAGCCCGCCTGCTGGGGCACGGTGAAGTGCGGATCCGTGAACGCCAGTGCCGTGAAGCCCGGATTGCCCTGCGGCCGGAGGGCGTGTGCCGCCTTTATCCCGGCCTGGTCGATGGCGAGCAGCGCGCCCCCCTCGAAGGAGGGGTTCAGCGCCGGATCGAGCTGACGGTTGGCCTTGTTGAAGGTCTCGGTGAAGTGCGCGAGCGCCTTGCTGCCCTCAGCCTTCGACACCGCCGGCAGTATCTCCCGCTCGCCGTGCACCGTCATGCACCCGCTCAGTATCACCAGCGCCGCCGCTGCCGACGTCAGTGTTGCGGGCACCCGGAACGGCGACCTGCGTGTCATGGGGCTCGGGCTCCTTCGGGGCGACCGGGGCGGACTCTGCGGCCGCCGGGGTGGCACGATTCGGCGCAACCCTACCGGGGGCGAAGAAGAACGCGAGGGTGGGGATCAGATACAGAGCCCACACCGTGACCTGAAGGACGGTCGGGTCCGGCTGGAAGTTGAAGATGCCCTTGAGCAGGGTGCCGTACCAGCTGTCGGCCGGGATCTGTGCGCTGATGTCGAACGCCTGGGCGGACAGCCCCGGCAGGATGTCCGCCTCCTGCAGATCGTGGAAGCCGTACGCCAGCACGCCTGCCGCGACGACCACCAGCATGCCGCCGGTCCAGGTGAAGAACTTCGCCAGGTTGATCCGCACCGCACCGCGGTAGAACAGCCAGCCCAGCAGCACGGCCGTCAGCAGGCCCAGCATGGCCCCGATCAGCGGCCGTACGCCGTCGTTGGCGGACTGCGCGGCGGTCCAGATGAACAGCGCGGTCTCCAGGCCCTCGCGGCCCACCGACAGGAATGCGGTGACCACCAGCGCCACGGTACCCATCTGCAGCGCCGCGTCCAGCTTGCCGTGCAGCTCCTTCTTCAGATGCCGCGCGGTGCGCCGCATCCAGAAGACCATCCACGTCACCAGGCCGACGGCGATGACCGACAGCGACCCGCCCAGCGCTTCCTGGGCCTTGAACGTGAGGGTCTGCGAGCCGAATTGCAGCGCCGCCCCGAACGCGAGCGACAGCACCACGGCGATCGTGATCCCGGCCCAGACCGGGCGCAGCGCCTCCCGCCTCCCGGTCTTGACCAGATAGGCGATGAGAATGCAGACCACGAGGCTGGCTTCCAGGCCCTCGCGCAGACCGATCAGGTAGTTGCCGAACACGTCGGTTCCTTCCTTCCTTCATGGATGCCGGCGCTCTTCTTTCCGGCGCCGGCGGTGTCAGGCGAACAGCTCCCGGCCCCACCAGTCGTCCGCGTTCCGGACGCCCGGCGGCACCGCGAAGACCGCTGAACCCACGTGCTGGATGTATTCGTTGAGTGCGTCGTTGGCCGCCAGCTTCTGCTGGAGGGGTACGAAGCCATGGCGGACGTCCCGCTGGTAGGCGAGGAAGAACAGCCCCGCGTCCAGCCGCCCCAGGCCGTCCGTACCGTCGGTGAAGGAGTAGCCGCGGCGCAGGATATGGATCCCGCCGTTGGAGTCCGGGTGTGCCAGCCGGACGTGCGCGGTCGGCAGCATCGACTTCAGATGCGGGGTGTCCCGCTCGTGCTTCTTGCCGGCCGGTGCGCCCTCGCCCTTGTCCCGGCCGAAGACGTCCTCCTGCTCCTTGAGCGAGGTGCGGTCCCAGGTCTCGATGTGCATCCGGATCCGGCGCGCGACGAGGTAGGAGCCGCCGGCCATCCAGCCGGACGAGCCCTTCGCCTCCCCGTCCGCGACCCAGACGTGCTTGTCGAGCGCGGCGGTCTCGGTGCCCGCGAGGTTGTGGGTGCCGTCCTTGAAGCCGAACATATTGCGCGGGGTCTGTGCGTCCGGCGTCGTCGAGGACGTCTTGCCGAAGCCCAGCTGCGACCAGCGGATCGCGACCTTGCCGAACCCGATCCGGGCCAGGTTGCGGATCGCGTGCACCGCCACCTGCGGGTCGTCCGCACACGCCTGGACGCACAGATCGCCGCCGCTGCGCGCCTTGTCGAGGTTGTCGCCGGGGAACTGCGGCAGATCGATCAGGGCGTCGGGCCGGCGGGCCTTGAGGCCGAACCGGTCCTTGCCGTCCTTCTCGAACAGCGTCGGGCCGATGCCGAAGGTGAGGGTGAGCCGTGACGGCGGCAGGCCGAGCGCCTCGCCGGTGTCGTCCGGCGGGGCCTCCGCGAGTCCGCCGACCGCGCCGTCGCCGACCGCGTCCCCGGCCGTCATCCGCGCCGCCGCGTTCGTCCACTCCTTGAGCAGCGAGATCAGCTCGTCGCGGTCGTCGGTGGTGACATCGAACGAGGCGAAGTGCAGCCGGTCCTGGACCGCGGTGGCGATACCCGCCTGGTGCGTGCCGTGGAAGGCGACCGCGGAGCGCGACGTCGCGTCCGCGCCGGCCGGCTGGGCGTCGCCGCCGGTGCGCAGCGCCGCCGCCGTACCGCCGGCCGCGACGGCGCCCAGCGCCAGGCCCGCGCCTCCCCAGCCGAGCAGCGAACGCCGGGACGGGGCGCGCCCGTCGGCGGTCTGCGTGGCCGTGCCGTCCTCGGTGGTCGTACCGTCGTCCTGCGTCATCGTGATCCTTTGCTGGCGGCGGACTACTTGGCGGTGGCCACGGCGGCGGCCAGCTTGGACAGCGGCTCGGCGAGCGCGTTGACGCCGTCGGAGAGCTTCTTGCGCTCGTCCTTGCCGACCGTGTCGTAGGAGGCGAAGCCGTCCGCGGACTTGCTGTCGCGGTGCTGGTCGAGCAGCGCGCGGATCGCCGTGAACTGCTTGTCCAGCTCCTTGGCGAGCGCCGGGTCATTCTTGGCGACGATGGGCTTCAGCAGCTCGTACGCCTTCTCGGCACCCTCGACGTTGCCCTGGAAGTCGACCAGGTCGGTGTGGCTGTAGCGCTCTTCCTCACCGGTGACCTTGCCGGTGGCCACCTCGTCGAGCAGTTCCTTGGCGCCGTTGGCCATGCTGGTCGGGGTGATCTCGGCCTTGCCGACCCGCTTCTGCCAGTCCTTCAGGTCGGTGATCAGCTGGTCGGCGAGCTTCTTGTCGTCCCCGGAGATCTTCTTCTCCTCCCACAGGGACTTCTCCAGCTTGTGCCAGCCGGTCCACTTCTGGCCCTTCTCCACACCGTCGGCGCGCACATCGACCTTGGGGTCGATGTCACCGAACGACTCGGCGACCGGCTCGGTGCGCTCCCAGCCCACCCGCGAGAGGGCGTAGGTCTTCTTCGCGGCCTCGACATCGCCGTTCTTGACGGCATCGGCGAACTTCTGTGCCGCCGGGAGGGTCTGGTCGGCCTGCTCCTGGACGTAGGTGCGGTACGCGGCAACGGCGGCATCGAGCTTGGGGTCGCGGTGGGCGCTCGCGCCCTTGCCGCTGGCGGTCACCTTCTGGCGGATGCCGTTGCCCTTCATACCGGGCTTGCAGGCGACCTCGTACGAACCGGCCTTGATCTCCGCGGTGATCTCCGCGTTGGTGCCGGGGCCGATGTTCTCCCGCTCCGTCACGATCCGGTCGCCGGGCGCGTAGACGTACACCTCGGTGACCTTGGAGCCCTTGTTCTGCACCGCGAACCGGACGTGCCCGGCCGGGAACTCCTTGGCGGAGAGCTCACAGCTGGAGTCGGTCGCGGTCACCTCGATCGTGCCCTTGCCGCCTCCCTTGCCGTCGTTCTTCGCGGCGCAGCCGGCGACGGCGGTGACGGCCGTGGCCGCGGTGAGGGCGGCAACGGCGGAGGAGCGAAGGGCTCGCATACGGGGCTCCAAGCGGGCTCGGAAGTACGGAAACGACGTACAGGAACGATAGACAGTCACTAAGATCGCCACTAAGGCGGCCCTAACTTATCTGAGGCTTACCTAGTTTTTCCCGCCTCATCCAGTGATCCCGCTCTCATGGACAACGGCTCGATCACGGATTGGCGCGCCCCGGGTCACGGAACCGTCATGCGTCGGTCAAGGTAAGGGTCATGACGGACGACGGGCTGTGACCGGTGATATTCCGGCCCGTGACGACCCGGTCGCCGGCTCTTCGCCGACGGTCCCGCGCGGCCGGCCGGCCCGGCGCTGCGGTTCACTGGCCGGATGACCGAATACGAGGTACTCCGGGTGTTCTGCGGACCGGACGGGGCCGGGGGCAATCCGCTGGGCGTCCTCCGCGACGGGGCGGCCGTCCCCGGCGCCGCCGCCCGGACCGCACTCGCCGCCGAACTCGGCTTCAGCGAAACCGTGTTCCTCGACGATGCCGTGCGCGGCACGGTGGACATCCACACCCCGAGCGGCCCGCTCCCGTTCGCCGGGCACCCGTTGGTCGGTCTGGCCTGGCTGCTGCGGCGTTCGGGACGGCCGCCGCGCACTTTGCGTCCGGCGGCCGGGGAGGCCGCGGTCCGCTTCGAGGGGGACCTCACCTGGGTGCGCGGCCGCCCGGAGTGGGTGACCGCCCGCACGACCCGGCGGCATGCCTCGGTGGCCGAGGTCGACGCACTGCCCGCACCGCCGCCGGGGGACGGCTGGCTCTACGCCTGGGCCTGGCAGGACGAGGCCGCGGGGGTGGTCCGGGCGCGGGCCTTCCCCCGGCGCGGCGACGCCGTGGTCGAGGACGAGGCGACCGGCGCCGCCGCCATGCTGCTGACCCATGAACTCGGGCGTCCGCTCGACATCCGGCAGGGCACCGGCTCGCGCATCCTCACCCGCACATATTCGGACGGCGCCATCGCCGTCGGCGGACGGGTGTGCCGCGATACGCCGTAGCCCGGACGGGCGGCGGTGCGCGGTGCGAGCGGTGTGGGGTGCGAGTGGTGCGGGGCGTCGGTCGGCGGGTGCCGGCGGGCCGGCTGCTACGCGCTCAGCGGGAACTGCTCGCCCAACTCACGGAAGACCGCGCCGTTCAGCCGGAAGGCGCGCTTGCATTCGTCGACCACCCGCTGCTTTTCCAGGTCGTCCACCGGCAGGGCATCCAGCAGCGCCCGGTACTCGCGTTTGAAGGCGGCCGGGTTGGCGATGTCCTCGAAGACGTAGAACCGCACACCGTCGCCCTTGCGGGCGAAACCCCAGGTCTTCTCCGCGGTGCCGCGGATGATCTGGCCCCCGGAGAGGTCGCCGAGATAGCGGGTGTAGTGGTGGGCGACGAAGCCTGCCGGCCAGTCGCGGGCGCAGGCCGCCACCCGGTCGGCATAGACGGCGGTGGCCGTGAGCGGTTCCAGGCCGTTGTGCCAGGACGGCCCGCCGAGATGGGCGAGGTCGCGCTCCAGCTCGGCGGTGCGGGCCAGTTCGGGGCGGATGAAGGGGCCCGCGACCGGGTCGGCGGCGAGCGGCCCGGAGGCGTCCTCCAACGCGCGGTAGACGAACCACAGTTGCTCGGTGTAGAGCCGGTAGGCCGGGATGCCGAGCCTGCCGCCGAGAAGGTGGCTCATGAACGAGGAGTTCTCGGCTTCCGTGTGCTGCTCGTGGGATGCGCTGCGGATGACCGCCGAGAACGGGGCGGCGGGAGCGGACGGGGTCGGGCTGGACGCTTCCAAGGCGGGCCTCCGGGGGCCGAGGGGAGCGTACGGGAACAGGCCGGCTCCGCCGAGCCGCCGGCGCCGGCCTCACCCCACTGGTGAGCCCTGCCTGAGCCACCCCGTTCCCGACATCCTGTCGGTAACCAGCCTACCCCTGTTCCCGACGCCCTGTCGGTAAAAAGTGGCCCCCGCTCCGTCAGGGCAGCGTGAGGATCTCCGCCCCGGTCTCCGTGACCACCAGCGTGTGCTCGAACTGTGCGGTCCGCTTGCGGTCCTTGGTCACCACCGTCCAGCCGTCGTCCCACAGGTCGTAGTCGTAGGACCCCAGCGTCAGCATCGGCTCGATCGTGAAGGTCATGCCGGGCTTGATGTCGGTGGTGTGGTGCGGGCTGTCGTAGTGCGGAACGATCAGGCCGGAGTGGAAGGAGGAGTTGATGCCGTGACCGGTGAAGTCACGCACCACTCCGTAGCCGAAGCGCTTGGCGTACGACTCGATGACCCGGCCGATGATGTTGACCTGCCGGCCCGGCTTGACGGCCTTGATCGCGCGGTTGAGCGCCTCGCGGGTGCGCTCGACCAGCAGCGTGGACTCCTCGTCCGCGTCGCCGCACAGGTAGGTGGCGTTGTTGTCGCCGTGCACACCGTTGAGGTACGCGGTGACGTCGAGGTTCACGATGTCGCCGTCCTTCAGGACGGTGGAGTCCGGGATGCCGTGGCAGATGACCTCGTTGAGCGAGGAGCACAGGGACTTGGGGAAGCCGCGGTAGCCGAGCGTGGACGGGTAGGCGCCGTGGTCGCACATGAACTCATGGGCGACCCGGTCCAGTTCATCGGTCGTCACACCCGGCGCGATCAGCTTGGCGGCCTCCGCCATCGCCTGCGCGGCGATCCGGCCGGCGATCCGCATCTTCTCGATCGTTTCGGCGTCCTGCACCTCGGGCCCCGTGTAAGGGGTGGGTGCGTCCTTCCCTACGTACTCGGGGCGCGGGATCGAGGCAGGAACGGGGCGGGTGGGGGAGATCTTCCCCGGGACAAGAAGCGACTGGCCAGACATGCCAGCGAGTGTATCCGCGGGCCGTCGGGCAGGATGGTGGCACAGAAGCATCCACAGGAGGCGGCAATGGCGCTGTTCAAAAGGCGTACGGTCGGCAAGCCCGGCGAGTGGTACTACTGCCTCAAGCACCAGACGGTCGAGGAGGGCCCCGAGTGCCGCGCCGCCGACCGCTTCGGCCCCTACACCACCCGCGAGGAGGCCACGCACGCCATGGAGACCGCCCGCGAGCGGAACCTGGAGTGGGAGACCGACCCGAAGTGGCATGACGACCCGGGGCAGGGGAAGAGCGGCGGGGAAGGCGCGTAGTCGGGGCGGAGCGCGAGCTGTCGGGAGCGGGGCGGGCCCACCGCGTTCCGCCGCTCTCCGGCCCCGGCTCTCCGGCCCCGCGCCCCGGCCCCGGTCCCAGCTCTCCGGCCCCGCGCCCCGGGCCACCGGACGGCCCCGGTCTCAGGCCGTCGCCGGGTCCGCTTCCGGGTCCGGAGAGCCGGGACCGGCATCGTCGTCGGCCCGCTCCCCGTCCCGCACCCCGTCGGGGGGTGTTGCGGCGGCGGAGGCCCGGCGCTCCCGCATCCGCCGGGCGTGCTCGTCGGTCCTGGCGTCGTACGACATCAGCTTCGGCAGCCCGAGCGCCAGCAGCCCGACCCCCGCGAAGCACAGCAGCCCGCCCAGCGACACCGATGTCCGTACGCTCGTCAACGCCGCCATTCCGCCGACCCGGACCTGGCCCATTTGCGGGCCCGCCGCGTACGACAGCAGCTCGATGCCGGCCAGGCGGCCGCGCAGCTCGTCGGGGATGGTCTGATTCCACATCGCCGAGCGGAAAATGCCGCTGACCATGTCGAACGCACCCGCCACGGTCAGCAGGAGCAGCACCAGCCAGACATTGCGCAGCTGCCCGGCCGCCGCCATCGCCAGCCCCCAGCCGGCGGCGGCCAGTACGATCGCCCGGCCCTGCCGGTGGACCCGCGAGGTCCAGCCGCTGGTCAGACTCACCAGAGCGGAGCCGGCCGGCAACGCCGCATACATCAGCCCCAGCGCCCAGGGGGTGCCGAGATCATCGGCGAGGAACGGGAAGATCGCCAGCGGGAAGGCGAAGAGCATCGCGAGGAGATCGACGGCGTAGGTGCCGAGCAGCTCCTTGCGGCTCCAGGCGTAGCGCGCGCCCTCGGCGATACCGCGCAGCGACGGCTTCCCGGCGTCGTGCGAGGCGGGTGACGGGGCCAGCTTCAGGGCGAGCAGCACCGAGACCGCGTAGGTGACCGCGTCGATGGCGTACGCCCAGCGCAGCCCGGCGAGGGCCAGCAGCCCACCGGCCAGCGCGGGCCCGGCGATGGCACCGATCTGCCGGTTCAGCGAGTTGAGGGCGGCGGCCGCGGCAAGCTGGTCGGGCCGGACGATCCGCGGCACGATCGAGTCCAGGGCCGGCCGTTGCAGACCGGTCAGCGCGCTGGACGCCGCCGCGGCCGCATACAGCGGCCACACCAACGAGTCGGGCAGGACGCTGTTGAGCAGCAGCAGCGCGGAGACCAGACCGAGCGCGGTCTCGGTCCACACGATCACCCGGCGGCGGTCGACGGCGTCCGCGAGCGCACCGCCGTAGAGGCCGAAGACGATCAGCGGAATCAGTTCCACCGCGCCCAGCGCCCCGACCGCGAGCGTGGAGCCGGTCAGCTCCTTCAGCTGGAGCGGCAGCGCCACAAAGGTCAGAAAGGCGCCGAAGACCGTGATCGCGCCCCCACACCACATCAGCCGGAAATCGCGCGAGGAGCGCCAGGGGGACAGGTCCGGCAGCAGCGCGGAGAGGCGTCGCCGAGCAGGAGGCGAAGGGGAGGGAGCGGGTAACGGAGCCGAAGGGGAGGGACCGGGTAACGGAGCCGAGGGGGGTGAAGAGGAAGAAAGCGGCGGGGCGCTGTCCGGGGTCACGGTGCACCATCGTCCGCACGGACGCGAAGCGGCGCAAAGGGTTTTCGCCGGCCGTCGGGGCTCCCTTGGGCGGGGCCCCGGGCTACCAGCGGGGCGGCGGCGGGGCGGTGAGCCCGTCGGCGAGGCGGGCCAGCCGGTCGCGGAAACGGCGGTGTCCGCGGGGCGCGGGCAGGCTGTTCTCGCCGGCTGCCGCGCTCACCAGATGCTGGACCGTGTCGAGGTCGAGGTCCGCCGCGGCCCCGTCGCCGTTGGGCGGGGCCGGGGGAGCGGCGAGGGCGTCATGGGCCAGGGCGTGCAGATCGCGGTCCCCGCCGTCCAGGGCGAGCACCGTCGCGCCGTTGCGGCGGGCGTCGTGCACCCGCTCCAGCAGCCCGGCACCGGGCTGCCCCGGCGCGACGACCAGCAGAGTTTCACCGCGCCCGGCCGCCGCCAGCCGGCCGAGCCCCACCGCCAGATGGGCCGGCGCGCCGCCGGGAACGCGGTGGCGCACCAGGGTCGGCGACAGCTCGGGCCGCCCCGACCAGGCGGCCTCGTCGTCGAGATGGGCGGCCAGGTGCCAGGGCTCGTACGCGGCGCTGCCCACCAGCAACAGCCCCCCGCCGTGCGGGGCGACGGCACCGCGCAGCGTCCCCGCGAACCGGCGGGTGGCCTGCACCCACTCGGTCCCGGCGAGCACCTCACGCAGCAGGGCGACCCGTACGGCATCCATGGCCCGGCATCCTGCCGCAGTACGACGCCTCCCGGTTGCTGTTTCCACCGGCGTCACCCGTACGGGACGGGGATGGAGGGGGTGGAGGGGGTGGAGACGGCGGAGGGGACGGAGGGGACAGAGGGGAGGGGCGGGATGGAGGGGGCGACACGGGAGGGCGGGGGCGAGAGGTGTGAGTTGCCGTCCGGGCCGTTGCCGTGCCGCGGAGACCTACCGGACCGGCCGCAGTCCGGCCGCGGAGAGCCGACGTCCTACCTCTGCCACGGCCTCGTCGCTCAGCGGACGCTGCGGAAAGGCGGTGGCGCCGTCGTCGATCACGCCGAGCAGCCGGAGCGCCGCCTTGAACGCGCCCAGCGCGGCGGAGCTGCGGCCCATCTCGGGCTCGGGGCCGGCATCGACCATGGAGAACAGGGCGACCAGGCGCTCCTGTTCGGCGGCCGCCTGCTCCCAGTTGCCGGACCGGGCGGCGTCGTAGAGACGTACGTAGGCCGCCGGGTCGACATTGCCGATGCCGGGGACCACCCCGTCGGCGCCCGCCAACAGGGCGCAGTCCACGGTCAGTTCGGAGCCCGTGAGGACCGAGAAGCCGGGCCCTGCGTCACGGTGTGACGACTCCGGCGTGACGGGCCCTGCGTCATGGTGTGACGACTCCGGCGTGACGGCGTGACGGCGTGACGGCGCGACGGCGTGACCGGATCGCGCCCGGCGGCATGACCAGCTCGCCGTCACTGCGTGACAGGATCGCTGTCATGACTACTCCTGACGATGCGCTGTCCCCGAACGCCGCGACCCGTGCGAAGGCCGCCCTCCGACGCGATCCCTGGGACCTCCCGGATGTCTCCGGCCTGGTGGTCGGTGTCCTCGGCGGCACCGGTGACCAGGGCCGCGGCCTGGCCTACCGGCTCGCCCGGTCCGGCCAGAAGGTGATCATCGGCTCCCGGGCCGTCGAGCGCGCCCGGACCGCCGCCGGTGAACTCGGCCTGGGCATCGAGGGCGAGGCGAACGCCGACTGTGCCCGGCGCAGCGATGTCGTGATCGTCGCCGTGCCGTGGGAGGGCCACGCCAAGACCCTGGAGGCGCTCCGCGAGGAGCTGGCCGGCAAGCTCGTCATCGACTGCGTCAACCCGCTCGGCTTCGACAAGAAGGGCGCCTACGCGCTCAAGCCCGAGGAGGGCAGTGCCGCCGAGCAGGCCGCGGCCCTGCTGCCCGATTCGCGGGTCACCGCCGCCTTCCACCATCTGTCCGCGGTGCTGCTCCAGGACCCGCAGACCGAGCAGATCGACACCGATGTGATGGTGCTCGGCGAATCCCGCGCCGACACCGACCTGGTGCAGGCGCTGGCCGCCCGTATCCCCGGCATGCGCGGCGTCTTCGCCGGCCGGCTGCGCAACGCCCACCAGGTCGAGTCGCTGGTCGCCAACCTGATCTCGGTCAACCGGCGCTACAAGGCGCACGCGGGCCTGCGCCTCACCGACGTCTGAGCCGTACACCCGGGGCGGCGGCCGTTGCCGGCGGACCGCTGAACGGTGCACACGGGGCATGGGGGACACTGGGGAGGACCGCACCACTGTCGACAGGAGCCGCTCCCATGCCCCTCTTGCCCCCGCCCGGCCCGGACCGCCGCCTCGCTCTCATGGCCCTTGCGGTGTGTGTCCTCGCCGTCGCCGCGGCCGTCGTCGCGTTCGTCGCGGGCAGCTTCTTCGGCATCGTCTGGATCCTGCTGGCGGGCATCTCCAGCAACATGGCGTGGTTCTACGTCCGCAAGGCGAAGCTCCAGCGGGCGCAGCAGGCCGGCTGAGCCGGAGCCGTCAGAAGAGGCCGCCGGTCTGCGACAGCTGCGGCTCGCCCTGCCAGAAGCGGAAGAATTCCTGGCCGAGGTAGGTGTCGAGCGCGGAGACGCCCAGGCCGCGCAGGATCGTGTCCACCAGACCGAAGAACACCTGGTTGATCTCCGGGACCCACAGCAGCCCGAAGACCGCCAGCAGTCCGAACGGCGCGAACGGCTCCACCTGCCGCCGCAGCTTGTGCGACAGCCACGGCTCGATCACCCCGTAGCCGTCCAGGCCCGGCACCGGCACAAAGTTCAAGATCGCGGCGGTCACCTGCAGCAGTGCCAGGAACGCCAGCGCAAAACGGAACGGAGCGGGCACGCCCGCGAGCCCGTGCAGCCAGAACGGCGCCGTGCACACCGCCGCGAAGACGATGTTCGTCAGCGGCCCGGCCGCCGAGATCAGGCTGTGCCGCCAGCGCCCCTGGATACGGCCCCGCTCGATGAACACCGCGCCGCCCGGCAGCCCGATCCCGCCCATGATCACGAAGACCACCGGCAGCACGATGCTGAGCAGCGCATGGGTGTACTTCAGCGGGTTCAGCGTCAGATAGCCCTTGGCCTCCACCGAGATATCGCCGCTGTGCAGCGCGGTGCGGGCGTGGGCGTACTCGTGCATGCACAGCGACACCACCCAGCCGGACACCACGAAGCAGAACACCGCGACGCCGGTGTACGGCGCGAGCGCTCCGCTCCACACCGCCCATCCCGACACCGCCATGACGGCGACGAGCGCGAGGAAGACCGGGCTGATGCGGCGGTCGGCGCGTCGGATTGCTGTGGTCATGGTGCGGGGCTCCCGGGTGTCTGGTGAGGGGCAGCCATGACCGTAACCGCGTCACGGCGGCCGGCGCACGGTTGCGTGCCGACGGGCCCGTTCACGGACCCCTGCCCAGGGCCCGTGACCCCGAAAACGACGCTCGGTGCCCGGGGAGTTCCGGCTTTGGACGACAATGGGCCGGTGCGCTACGGAATTCTCGGCACCACCCAGGCCGACCGGCCCGACGGAACCCCCGTCGCGCTCGGCGGGCCACGCCTGCGCGCGTTGCTCACCGCCCTCGCGCTGCGCCCCGGCCGGGCGCTGTCCCCGGACGTGCTGATCGCCGACATCTGGGGCCTGGACCCGCCCGCCGACGCGACCGGTGCGCTGCAGGCGCTGGTCGGCCGGCTGCGCCGTGCACTGGGGCACGCCGCGGTCGCCTTGGCCGACGGCGGCTACCGGCTGTGCGCCGAGCCCGACGCCGTCGATCTGCACCGCTTCGAACGGCTCACGGCCGAGGGCGGCCGGGCGCTCACCGCGGACCCGGCCGGCGCCGCCGCCCTGCTCGACGACGCCCTGGCGCTCTGGCGCGGCCCGGCGCTCGCCGATCTCCCGGACGCGGGCGCCGAGGCGGCCCGAGCCGAGAGCCGCCGTCTGGACGCCCAGCGCAGCCGCCTCGCCGCCGACCTCGCCCTCGGCCGGGCCGACCGGGCGCTGCCCACCCTCCTCGCGCTGTGCCAGGACCATCCGCTGGACGAGCCCCTCCAGGCCCTGCGGCTGCGTGCGCTGCGCGCCACGGGGCGCACGGCCGAGGCGCTGGCGGCCTACGAGGAGATACGCACCGGCCTTGCCGACCGCCTCGGCGCCGACCCCGGCCCGGAACTGCGCACCCTGCACGCGGAACTGCTGCGGCCGCCGGAGCCGGAGCCGCCGCATCCGCATCCGTATCTCCCTCCGGCGCCGGCAGTCGCGCTCGCCCCGTACGGCAGCGGCATCCCGTACGGCGCTGATGCATCGCCCGGCACGGCGGCCACACTCGGCACGGCGGCCACACTCGGCACGGCGGCCACATTCGGCACCGCGACCCCGCCCGGCACGGGAACGCCGCACGCCACCGGCCCCGCCCACGCCACCCCCGCGCCCTGGCCCGGCACCGGCCTTGCCCACACCGCCGTCCCCGCCCCCTACCTCACTCCGCCCCACCCCCGCCCCGGCAACCTCCGTGCCCGGCTCACCTCCTTCGTCGGGCGGGACACCGAGCTGGCCGCGATCCGCGCCGATCTGGCCCGGCACCGGCTGGTGACGCTGCTGGGCCCCGGCGGCGCCGGCAAGACACGGCTGTCGCAGGAGGGCGCCGAGAGCGCGGCGGCGGCGCTGCCGGACGCCTGGCCGCACGGCGTATGGCTGGCCGAACTGGCACCGGTGGACGATCCGCAGACCGTGCCCGAGGCGGTGCTGACCGCGCTCGGCGCCCGTGAGACCGTCGTCCGCGGCACCACCGCGGACGGCCTGCGCGCCGCCGCCGACCCGACCGCCCTGGACCCGCTCGGCCGGC
Source organism: Streptomyces sp. NPDC054765 (assembly GCF_053612065.1). Taxonomy (NCBI): domain Bacteria; kingdom Bacillati; phylum Actinomycetota; class Actinomycetes; order Kitasatosporales; family Streptomycetaceae; genus Streptomyces; species Streptomyces sp. NPDC054765. The sequence goes on from NZ_JBSHBP010000075.1 coordinate 15,873, forward strand.
TCGCCGAGCACTGCGCGGGGCGCCGGATGCTGCTCGTCCTCGACAACTGCGAGCATGTGATCGGCGCCGCCGCCGAGCTCGCCGAGCGGCTGCTCGCCGACTGCCCCGGGGTGACGGTGCTGGCCACCAGCCGGGAGCCGCTGGCCGTACCGGGCGAGGTGCTGCGGCCGGTCGAGCCGCTGCCGGACCCGGTCGCGCTGCGGCTGCTCGCCGACCGCGGGGCCGCCGCCCGCCCCGACTTCCGGGCCGACGCCGACGAGGAAACCGCCGCGGCCTGCACCGAGATCTGCCGCCGGCTGGACGGACTGCCGCTGGCCATCGAACTCGCCGCGGCCCGGCTGCGGTTGCTCTCCCCGCGCCAGCTCGCCGACCGGCTCGACGACCGCTTCCGGCTGCTGACCAGCGGCAGCCGGACCGTACTGCCCCGGCAGCAGACGCTGCGCGCGGTCGTCGACTGGTCCTGGGATCTGACCGACGAGCCCGAGCGGGCGGTGCTGCGCCGGCTGTCCGTCTTCGCCGGCGGCTGCGATCTGACCGCCGCGGAAGAGGTGTGCGCGGGCGGGGGCGTCGACGGACGCGAGGTGGCCGGGCTGCTCGGCTCGCTGATCGACAAGTCGCTGGTGGTGGCGGCCCCGGCCGGCGAGGGGCGCGGCCCGCGCCGCGCCGGTGAAGGGGGGACCGGCGCTCGCACCGGCGGGCAGATGCGCTACCGGCTGCTGGAGACGGTGGCGGAGTACGCCGGAGAGCGGCTGGACGAGGCGGGGGAGCGGCCCGGGACCGAGCGCCGCCATCTCGTCGCCTACCGCGAACTGGCCCGTACCACCGACCCGTTGCTGCGGGGCCCCGGCCAGCGCTGCGCCATGGAGCGACTGGAGCTGGAGCACGACAATCTGCGCACCGCGCTGCGCCGCGCCCTGGCCGCGCGCGACGAGCAGGAGGCGCTGTGCCTGGTGCTGTCGCTGCAGTGGTTCTGGTCGCTGCGCGATCACCGCAGTGACGCCCGCCACTGGGCGACGGCGGCCGGCGCGCTCGGCCCCAACCCCTTCGCCCCGCCCGCCGAACCGGCCCCCGACCTGCACGAGAGACCCATCGACACACCACCGCCGATGGCTCCCGACCAGCTGAAGGAGGCCCGCCGCGAGGTCCGGCTGGTCGCGCTCACCAGCAGGGACAGCGATATCGAGGCGCTGCGCGAGCCGGCGGTCCAGGAGGAGCTGGCCGGCATGCTCACCGTCTACCGCAGCGGCATGCCGCAGACCTGCAAGGTGCCCGGTGCACTGTGGTACTTCGCGGTGCTGTTCACCGGGCGGATCGACGAGCTGGCGGAGCAGGTCGGCAGCGCGGTGCAGGCCTGCCGCGACTTCGGCTACGAATGGGAACTCGCCTACCTCCTGCAGCTGCGCTCGAAGGTCCTCAACGAGCGTCCCGGCGGGCTGGCGCAGGCGTCCCGCGACGCCGACGAGGCGCTGCGGACCTTCCTCCGGCTCGGCGACGTGTGGGGCGCGGCCGAGGCGCTGTCGGGACGCGCCGAAACCCATGAGAAGCGGGGCGCGTACGCGGCGGCCGCGCGCGACTACCGGGCGGCGATGGTGCACGCCGAGAACCTGGGGGCGCACGGCCAGACCCTGATGCTGCGCTGCCGGCTGGGTGCCGTACTGATCGAGGACGGCCAGACCGAGACCGGCGAGCGGCTGCTGCGCGAGGTGCTGGCCGAAGCGGTGAAGGGCAACAACGGGCGGGACACCGAACCGTTCGTCCGGCTGACCCTCGGGATGTGGCTGGCGCTGAAGGGGCAGCGCCGGGAGGCGCGGGCGGAACTGCACCGGGTGCGCGAGCTCTTCGCCCCGCGCGCCCCGGACCTGTTCGCCGGGATGCTGGAGTCGTTGCTGATCTCGCTGGACCTGGACGAGGGCCACCGCGACGAGGAGCTGCTGGCGAGGTTCCGGACGGTCATGGACAGCATGCAGGACTCCCTGACACACATGGTGGCGCCGGACCTTCCGGTGGTGCAGCTCCTGACCGGAGCACGGGTGGTGATGGCGGTGCGCGGTGCGCCGGCGGGTCGGGACGCGGCGCGCCTGGTGGGGGCGTACGACGCGCTGTGGGCGACCAGCCATGTTCCGCCGCGCATCATCCGCGACGACCGGGCCCGTACCGAAGCGGCCGCGCGGGCGCTGCTGGGCGATACGGCCTATGCACAGGCATACGCCGAAGGCGGTGGTCTCACCCTCGGAGAGGCCACCGCCCTCATCTGACGCGAGCCGGGCGAAAGGCCGTCCCGCAGGGAAGCCCCCTGCGGGACGCGCGTCAGGTCTTGTTGCGGAATTTCGCCACCGCGAGCGGCATGGTGACGGCCGTGATGGCGACCGCCCAGCCGAGGGTGACCAGCGTCGGATGGGCCACCGCGCCCTGCCCGTTGATCAGGGCGCGGGCCGCGTCCGCCAGGTTGGAGAGCGGGTTGACCTCGGTGAAGCCCTCCAGCCAGCCGGGCATCGACGTCGTCGGCGCGAAGATCGACGAGCCGAACTGCAGCGGCATCAGCACCAGCATCGCCACGCCCTGCACCGCCTGCGGGGTCTTCAGGGCGAGCCCCAGCAGGATGAAGATCCACATCAGGGCGGCGCCGAAGACCGTGGACAGCACGATCGAACCGAGGAACGCCAGGATGCTGCCCCGGACCTCCAGGCCCAGCAGAAAGCCCATGCCGAGCAGGATCGCGATGGCGATCAGCATCCGGCCGATCTCGACCACGATCTTGGCTATCAGGACCGAGGACCGGGCGATGGGCATCGTCCGGAAGCGGTCCATCACGCCCTTGCGGAAGTCCTCGTTGACGCCCGAGCCCACCGCCATGGCGATGTTCATGCCCATCATCGCCATCATGCCGGGCACCAGATGCTGGATGTATTCGTGCTGGTTGCCCTTGCCGGCGATCGCGCCGCCGAAGACGTAGGTGAACAGCAGGATGAAGATGACCGGCATCAGCAGGGCGTCGAACATCGACTCCGGGTCCTGCTTGATCTGCAGGGCGTTGCGCCGCACCAGCGCACCGATGTGCCGCAGGTTGGCGCGCAGACCGATCCGGCCCTCGTCGGCGCCGGCCTTCACCCGGGGCGCCGTCATCGTCGCGGCACTCATGCCGATACCTCCGCGTACTGCTGGTCCCTGTCGTCCTCGGATGCCGCGGCGGCCTCGGAGGTCTTCTGACCGGTGATGGCCAGGAACACCTCGTCCAGGCTGGGCAGATGGGTGCTGATCCCGGCGAGCGCGATGCCCTCCCGGCCGAGCACGGTGACCACCGCGGTCAGCTGCTCGTCGCTGATGATCGGTACGTTGACCACCCCGCCGTCGTGGTCGGCCGTGGCGCCCGCGATGCCGTCCAGACCGGCGCGGGCGATGGCGCCCGTCATCCGGTCCAGCTCGCCGGGGTCCGATGGCCGGATCTGCAGGGTCCGCCCGCCGACCTTGGCCTTGAGTTCGTCCACCCGGCCCTCGGCGATCACCCGGCCACGGTCGATGACCGTCAGCTCGTCGGCCAACTGCTCGGCCTCTTCCATGTACTGAGTGGTCAGCAGCACCGTCGCGCCCTCGCTGACCATCCGCTGGACCTCCGCCCACACCTCGTTACGGGTGCGGGGGTCGAGGCCGGTGGTCGGCTCGTCCAGGTAGAGGACCGCTGGGCGGCCGATCATCGAGGCGGCCAGGTCGAGCCGGCGGCGCATACCGCCGGAGTACTTGGCCGCGGGCCGCTTGGCCGCCTCGGTCAGCGAGAACCGCTCCAGCATCTCGTCCGCGCGCCGGCGGGCCTCCTTGCGGGGCAGATCGAGCAGCCGCCCGATCATGTAGAGGTTCTCCCAGCCGGAGAGCTTTTCGTCGACCGAGGCGTACTGCCCGGTCAGGCCGATGGTGCGGCGCAGCGCGCGGGGCTGGCGCACCACGTCGAAGCCGGCCACGACGGCGCTGCCGGCGTCCGGCACAAGGAGGGTGGACAGGCACCGTACGAGCGTCGTCTTGCCGGCGCCGTTGGGGCCCAGCACACCGAGCACGGTGCCTTCCTTCACGTCCAGGTCCACCCCGTCGACGGCCTTGACCGCGCCGAAGTGCTTGACCAGACCGCGCACCTCCACGGCGTTGCCGCCCTTGGTGGTTATCGTCTGTCGCGTCATGCCCCCAAGGTGCCAGCCGCCACCGACAGCCCGCCGACAGCCCGCCGACAGGCGATGAATACCGGCCACGGTGCGACGGGCAGGGCTGACAGCGCGCCGGCACCGGGCAGGGCTGACAGCGTGCCGACACCGTCCGTCCGGGTACGGCGCGGCGCCGGCCGCGAGACGGTCTTTGAGCGCGGCTTTGGCGCAGGGCCGAAGCCGCCGGCGACACGTCGTGCGGCCGGTCCCGGCCCGCCTCCTCACTTCACTGTGCGGCGACCGCTCCGGCCGGGGGCCGTGCCAGGTGCCGCGGGAAACCTGAGCGCGGACGTCAGCGCCCCCCGCGGGCGTTGAGCCGGGCGGCCTGGCGGGTCAGGTGGTCGCGCTCGGCGAGGTTGGGCGCCTTCCGGGCCGCCTCGGCGTACAGCCGTGCCGCCGTCGCCAGGTCGCCGCCGCGCTCGTGGAGGTACGCCGCCACCGCGTCATGACGCGGCACGGGGTATCCCCTGCTCGAAGAGCTTGGGGAAGAGTCGTCCAGTGCCGCGAGCGCCGCCAGGCCGGCGCGCGGTCCGTCGGCCTCGCCGACGGCCACCGCGCGGTTGAGCCGGACGACCGGGCTGTCGGTCAGGCGCGCCAGCTCGTCGTACCACTCGACGATCTGCACCCAGTCGGTCTCCTCGGCGGTGGGCGCGTCGGCATGGAGTGCCGCGATGGCGGCCTGGGCCTGGAACTCGCCCAGCCGGTCGCGGGCGAGGGCCCCTTGCAGGATCGCGACGCCCTCGGCGACCGCCGCGGTGTCCCACCGGCCGCGGTCCTGCTCGGCGAGCGGCACCAGGCTGCCGTCGGGCGCGGTCCGGGCGGCGCGCCGGGCGTGGTGGAGCAGCATGAGGGCGAGCAGCCCCGCCACCTCGGGGTGGTCGATCGCGGCCGCGAGCTGCCGGGTGAGCCGGATGGCCTCGGCGGCGAGGTCGACGTCGCCGGAGTAGCCCTCGTTGAAGACCAGGTAGAGGACGCGCAGCACGGTGGCGACATCGCCGGGCCGCTCGAACCGTCCCCGAGCTCCCGGCTTCGCTCGAGCAGGGGATACCCCCTCGCCGGAGACGGTGCGCTTGGCCCGGCTGATCCGCTGCGCCATGGTCGCCTCGGGCACCAGGTAGGCCTGCGCGATCTGACGGGTGGTCAGCCCGCCGACGGCGCGCAGCGTGAGCGCCACCGCGGACGACGGCGTCAGCGACGGGTGGGCGCACAGGAAGTAGAGCTGGAGTGTGTCGTCCACCGCGGGCACGGGCCCGGGTGCCGGCTCCTCGTCGACGAGGACCTCACGCCGGCGGCGGGCCGCGTCCGCCCGGGTCGCGTCGAGGAACTTGCGCCAGGCCACGGTGACCAGCCAGCCCTTCGGGTCCCGTGGCTGCTCGGCCGGCCAGACGCGGACCGCCTCGATGAGTGCGTCCTGCACGGCGTCCTCGGCCGCCGCGAAGCCGGCTCCGCGGCGGACGAGGATCGCGAGCACGCTCGGTGTGAGGCTTCGGAGCAGAACCTCGTTCACCGGAGAGGTCACTCCGTGATGGTGGGCGGCGCGGACAGGAACGGGCGCAGCTCCAGCCACTCGTGGATCGGCTTCCCGCCCGCCCCCGGGGCGGCCGACAGCTCTCCGGCCAGCTCGACGGCGCGCTCGTAGCTGTCGACGTCGATCACCATCCAGCCGGCGATGAGGTCCTTGGTCTCGGCGAACGGGCCGTCGGTGACCGGCGGGCGGCCCTCGCCGTCGTACCGGACGAACGTCCCCTCGGGGGCGAGCGCCTGACCGTCGACGAACTCGCCGGTCGTTTCGAGCCGGGCCGCGAAGTCCTGCATGTACTGCATGTGTGCCGAGATCTCCTCCGGCGTCCACCGGTCCATGGGCACGTCGTTGACCGGAGCCGGAGCGCCGCGGTAGTGCTTGAGCAGCAAGTACTTGGCCATGGTGGTTCTCCTCGGTGCTGGTGCGGCCCCTTGCGGTCGCATTCACTGCGGGGACGGAGCCGGTCACGGATTCTCGACATCGCCGTCCGGACTTTTCCGGCTCCCGCAGCGGAACCCGGGTGAGCCGTTTCGCGGTGTCCGGGTCCACGGCGCGCCGCGAGGGCGGGACGCAGCGAGGCCTTCCCGGATCAGCAGCGACCGGGCAGCTGCATCAGGAGAAGGCCTCGCGTGCGTCACCGTACGCGTGGCCCTGGCGCGTCGTGGTGCGCCCGGACCGGCACACTCACCCGCTCGGACCGTGAGCGAGGAGACGGGAGGGTGAGGAGACGGGAGGGTGAGGAGACGGGAGGGTGAGGAGACGGGAAGGCGAAGACAGACCCTAGTGGAAGGTGTGCTCCTGCGCCGGGAAGCTGCCACCGACGACGTCCTCGGCGAACGCCTTGGCCGCGCCGCCGAGCAGCTCCCGCATCCGGAGGTACTGCTTGACGAACTTCGGTACCCGGCCGGCGGTCAGGCCGGCCATGTCGGTCCACACCAGCACCTGGGCGTCACACTCCAGGCCCGCGCCGATGCCGACGGTCGGGATGTACAGCGAACGGGTGACCTCGGCGGCCAGCTCCGCCGGTACGGCCTCCAGGACGACCGCGAAAGCACCGGCGTCCTGCACCGCCTTCGCATCCCGCAGCAGCTGCTGGGCGGCCTCCTCGCCGCGGCCCTGTACGGGGTAGCCGCCGTAGGCGTTGACCGACTGCGGGGTGAGCCCGACGTGCGCCATCACCGGAATGCCGGACGAGACCAGCAGCTCCACCTGGTCGGCGGAGCGCTCACCGCCCTCCAGCTTGACGGCGCCCACTCCCGCTTCCTTGACCAGCCGGGTGGCGTTGCGCAGCGCCTGCACCGGGCCTTCCTGGTACGAGCCGAACGGCAGATCGCCGACGATGAGGGCGCGCTTGGTGCCCCGGACGACCGCCGCGGACAGCAGGGTGATCTCGTCCATGGTGACCGGCACGGTGGATTCGTAACCGAGGTGACAGTTGCCCATCGAGTCACCGACGAGCAGGACCGGGATTCCCGCCTCGTCGAAGACGGAGGCGGTCATCGCGTCGTAGGCGGTGAGCATCGGCCACTTCTCGTCGCGCTCCTTGGCGGCGGCGATGTCGCGGACGGTGATCCGCCGCGAGCCCGTGCCGCCGTACAGCGACTTGGCGACCGGCTTCTGGGCAGGCGAAAGCTGCGTCATGGTGACGGCTCCTGTTCGTCATCTCGAGGCACCCTGAACGGTGTCCCCGGACTTCCCTCCATGCTGGCACGGCCCGCACCCAAAGGAAAAGGGGAGCGGACGTGACCGGTCCCTTCACCCAGGAGACCGGTCCCTTCACCCAGGAGAAGGGACCCGCCGCGCGGCTTATCGATACGGAACGGTCCCGTATCGATACCGTCGTAGGGTGCCGGCATGGCCACCTCCTCCAGCACTCCGGGCGCACCGCCGGCCCGAGAGATCCCGGACCGCATCCACCGCCGCCGCTGGGTGATCCTGTCCACCCTCATGCTCAGCCTGCTGATCGTGGTGCTGGACAACTCGATCCTCAACGTCGCCATGAAGACGATCGCGACCCCGGCTCCCGTCGGCCTCGGCGCCACGCAGAGCGAGCTGGAGTGGGCGATCAACTCCTACACGCTGGTCTTCGCCGGTCTGCTGTTCACCGCGGGCCTGCTCGGCGACCGTCTCGGCCGCAAGAAGGTGCTGCTCGTCGGCCTGGCCGTGTTCGGCGCCGGGTCGGTGTTCGCAGGCGTCTCCCAGTCACCCGCCGAACTGATCGCCTTCCGCGCCGTCATGGGCCTGGGCGGCGCCCTGGTCATGCCGGCCACCCTCGCCATCTTGATGAACGTCTTCGAGCGCGAGGAGCAGCCCAAGGCGATCGGCGTCTGGGCCGGCGGGGTGGGGCTGGCCATCGCGGTCGGCCCGATCGCCGGCGGTCTGCTGCTCGCCCGCTTCTGGTGGGGCTCGGTCTTCATGATCAACGCCCCGATCGTGCTGATCGCGCTGATCGCCATGCTGGTCCTGGTGCCCGACTCCCGGGACCCCCGCCCCGGCCGGCTGGACCCGCTCGGGGTGGTGCTCTCCGTGGTGGGGCTGGTGCTGCTGGTCTACGGCATCATCAAGGGCGGCCAGCTCGCCGACTTCACCGACCCGCAAGTGGCCGGCCCGCTCGCCGGCGGTCTGGTGGTGCTGATCGTCTTCGTGGTGCACCAGAAGCGCAGCGACCATCCGTCCATCGACATCAGCTACTTCCGCACGCCGGCGTTCTCGGCCGCCGTCGCCGCCATCGCGCTGGTCTTCTTCGCGCTGATGGGCGTCTCGTTCTTCACCGTCTTCTACATCCAGAGCGTGCGCGGCTACACCCCGCTGCAGGCGGGGCTGCTGTTCCTGCCGCTGGCCGCCGCCCAGATGATCTTCGCGCCGCGGGCCCGGCTGGCCGTGGAACGCTACGGCGCCCGCGCGGTGTGCACCTTCAGCATGTTCGTGGTCGCCGACACCATGGTGGGCCTGCTGCTGCTGGGCACCGGCACCCCGATCTGGATCATGGAGGCGCTCTTCTTCCTGCAGGGCACCGGGATGGCGCACATCATGCCGCCGGCCACCGTCGCGGTCATGCAGGCGCTGCCCCGGGAGAAGGCCGGCTCCGGCTCCGCGCTCAACAACGTCTTCCGGCAGGTCGGCGGCACCCTCGGCGTCGCCGTCCTCGGCTCGCTGCTGTCGACGAGCTACCGCGACGGCATCCAGGACACGCTGGACGCACTGCCGGGACTGCCGGCCGCCGCCCGGCACGCGGCCGGTGAATCCGTCGAGGCGACCCACGCTCTCGCGGCCGCGATGGGCCCGGCCGGCCGGCCGCTGACCGCCGCGGCCGATGATGCCTTCATCCGCGCCATGCACATCACCGCGCTCGGCTCGGCCGCCGTCGCGGTGATCGGGGCCGTGGTGGCCGTGGCATTCCTGCCGGGCAAAATGGCACCGGCGCCGCAGGCGGCGGAGCCGCACGAGGAGCGGAAGGCGGGCGTGGAGCGATGAGCCGGGCGGCGGCGGACTCCGAGGGGGCGGCGGCCGGGGAGCGGCCGGAGGCGGCGGCCCCCGGGCGCCGCGGCCGGCCGCGCAGCGCCGCGGCCGGCTCCGCCATCGTCGAGGCCGTGCTGCGCCTGATCGAGGGCGGTGTCTCCATAGGTGAGCTGTCCATGGAGCGCATCGCCCGCGAGGCGGGCGTGGGCAAGGCGACGGTCTACCGCCGCTGGCCCGGCAAGAGCGCCCTGCTGCTCGATGTGATGCGCTCCCTGGACGTCCCCGTCCCGCCGCTGGACGGCGCCTCGGTACGCGACGACCTGGTCGCGCTGCTGGAACTCCTGCGCCGCCGCGGACTGGCCAAGCGCGGCTCCGCACTGCTGCGCACCCTCGTCAGCCATGTGCAGGCGCAGCCCGAACTGTGGGCGCAGTACCACGACACGGTGGTACGGGCACGCCATGAGGCGCTGTTGGGCGTACTCCGGAGGGGTATGGCGGACGGTGAGATCCGCGCCGACCGCGACCTGGACACCCTCGCCGATCTCTTCATCGGCCCGATGCTGGCCCGCGCCCTCCTCCACGAGGGGAAGGAACTGCCCGAGAACCTCCCGGCGGACATCGTCGACATGGTCCTGGAGGGCGTACGGCCGGGAGCGGACGCGGTGGCGGGCTGAACTCCGCCGGATTCCCGGGGGGTTGGGCACCGGCGGATTCCCCGCACGACGGCGCGGGTGCGCACCACCATATGACCGGACCGTGCTCGTTCTGTCACAGCCGCTGTCATGAGCCCCGGAGCCGGAACCCCGAACCGTCACCGCGCCGTCCTCACTTCTAAGAACGCGCATTACGGGCCATCGCCTAGGGTCGAAGGCCACAAGTGAGGCGCGGCGGAGCAGGGTAGTGAGGGAAGCTGAATGGCGCAGGCATATATGACGGAGCCGGGGCAGGGGCACAACCCCGGGCAGGCCGGTTCCCGGGCCGAACGCCTGAGGAACTGGTGGCGCCCCGAGGGCATGTGGCGGCGTGGCATCGTACTCGCGGTGCTCACCGTCCTGCTGGGGCTGCTGATGATGCTGCATGCCCAGATCCCCAACACCGTGGGAAACCTGGGCAGTCTGCTGGAGACCTTCCTGCCGTGGCTGGGGCTGGGCGTCCCGCTGCTGCTCATCGCCGCGGTGCTGCGCCGCTCGGCGACCGCGCTGCTGGCGCTATTGCTGCCCGTCTTCGTCTGGGTCGGCCTCTTCGGCGGGCAGATCACCGACAAGTCCGGCAACGGCGGCAATCTCACGGTCGCCACGCACAACGTCAACGCCGACAACCCCGACCCGGCGGCCACCGCCAGGGACATCGTGGCGTCCGGCGCCGATGTGGTGGCCCTGGAGGAGCTGAGTGGCACCGCCCTGCCCGTCTACCGGCAGGGGCTGGCGAAGGCGTATCCGTACCACGCGGTCGACGGCACCGTCGGACTGTGGAGCAAGCGCCCGCTGTCCAAGGCGAAGCCGGTGGACATCAAGATGGGCTGGACCCGCGCGCTGCGGGCCACCGTCACCGCCGCCGACGGCCAGAAGTTCGCCGTCTATGTCGCGCATCTGCCGTCGGTACGGGTCAAGGTCGAGGCGGGTTTCACCGCCAACCAGCGCGACGACAGCGCCGTGGCGCTGGGCAAGGCGATCTCCGCCGACCCGGAAAAGAAGGTCATGCTGCTCGGCGACCTCAACGGCACCATGAACGACCGTTCGCTGGCCCCGGTCACCTCCCAGATGCGCTCCGCCCAGGGCGCGGCGGGCGACGGCCTCGGCTTCAGCTGGCCGGCGTCGTTCCCGATGGCCCGGATCGACCAGATCATGATGAAGGGGATGGACCCGGTCAAGGCCTGGGTGATGCCCGCGACCGGCAGTGACCACCTTCCGGTCGCGGCGTCGGTGAAGATCTGACCCGCGCCGGCGAACAGCCGGCGGTGAGCTGACACGGGCTTGTCACGCCCCGTTCCCATGCCGGAATACTGCGCCTGAGAGACTTTGTTCCGTAAGAGAACTTAACCGACTTACGGTCCGCGCGCTGCGTGCCCGCCGCACGCAGAACCCTTGAAAGGTCTTTCATGCCCTTGGCTCTGCTCGCACTCGCGATCTCGGCCTTCGGTATCGGCACCACGGAATTCGTGATGATGGGCCTGCTGCCCGACGGCGCGGACGATCTGGGCACCTCCGTGCCCACCGCCGGCTACCTCGTCTCCGCCTATGCCCTCGGCGTCGTCATCGGCGCCCCGCTCCTGACCGTCCTCGGCTCCCGTATCCCGCGCAAGCGGATGCTGGTGTGCCTGATGGCGGTCTTCACGGTCGGCAACCTCGCCTCCGCCCTGGCCCCCACCTTCGGTCTGCTGGCCGCCGGGCGGCTGCTGGCCGGTCTCCCGCACGGCGCGTTCTTCGGCATCGGCGCGGTGGTCGCCGCCCGGCTGGTGCGCGAGGGCCGCCAGGCCCGCGCGGTCGCCACGATGTTCCTCGGTCTGACCATCGCCAACATCATCGGCGCCCCCGCCGCGACCCTCCTGGGCCAGCAGTTCGGCTGGCGCGCCACCTTCCTCGTCGTGGCCGCCATCGGCGTGGTCGCGATGGCCTCCCTGGCCCGGCTGATCCCCCCGCTGCCGGCCGCGGAACGCACCGGTCCGGGCCGCGAGCTACGGGCGCTGGGCGACCGCCAGGTGCTGCTCGGCCTGCTCACCACCGTCTTCGGCTTCGCCGGGATCTTCGCCGTCTACAGCTATCTCGCATCGATGATGACCGAGGTCACCGGCTTCGCGGCGGGCTCGGTCCCGCTGGTCCTGGCGCTCTTCGGCATCGGGATGACCCTCGGCGCACTCGCCGCGGGCCCGCTGACCGACCGGGCCCTGCGCCCGACCCTGTACGGCTCGCTGGGCGCCCTGGCCCTCGTGCTCGCCGCCTTCCACTTCACCGCCCAGGTGAAGTGGGCGGCGCTGGTGACGGTCGTCCTCATCGGCGCCGTCGGCTTCCTGACCACCACCCCCCTTCAGATGCTGGTCATGAACAAGGCCCAGCAGGCCCCCACCCTGGCCGCCGCCTCCAACCAGTCCGCCTTCAACCTCGCCAACGCCGGCGGCGCCTGGATCGGTGGTCTGGTCCTGACGGCAGGCGGGGGCTGGACGTCCCCGGCCCTGGCCGGCGCGGTCCTGGCCGCCCTGGGCCTGGCCGTCGCCGTCGTGGCCGGTCTGCTGGACCGCGGGGCCCACGACACCTCGCGGATCGTGGCCCGCGGCGGCGAGGCGGACGCGGAGCCGGCGGCCGGCCCGTCGGTACCGGCCGGGGGCCACACCGGCTGACCACCCACGGGCGGGCGGCCGCGCAGACACCACACGGGGCACCGCAGAGCCTCCCCGGTCCTGCGGCGCCCCGCGTGACGTCCACCGCCCGGTACCGGGCCCTGCCCCCGTCAGGGCCCCCGGCGGCCCGTCAGTCCCCCTCCCGCCAGTGGTTGGTGATCGGCAGCCGGCGGTCCTTGCCGAAGCCCTTTGCGGAGATCTTGGGGCCGGGCGGGTACTGGCGGCGCTTGTATTCGGCGTGGTCGACCATGCGCAGCACTCGCGTCACCAGCGCCTCGTCGAAGCCCTGGGCGGTGATGTCCTCCCGGCCGCGGTCCTGGTCGACGTAGAGCTCCAGGATGCGGTCCAGGATGTCGTAGTCGGGCAGGGAGTCGGTGTCGACCTGGCCGGGGCGCAGTTCGGCGCTCGGGGGCTTGGTGAGGGTGTTCTCCGGGATCGGCGGGGTGTCGCCGCGGTCGGCGGCGGCCTGGTTGCGCCAGCGGGCCAGCTGGTAGACGACGGACTTGTAGACGTCCTTGATCGGGCCGTAGCCGCCCACCGAGTCGCCGTAGAGGGTCGAATAGCCGCACGCCAGCTCGGACTTGTTGCCGGGGGCGAGGACCAGATGGCCCTCCTGGTTGGAGAGGGCCATCAAGGTGGTGCCCCGCAGCCGCGACTGCAGATTCTCCTCGGCCAGACCGGTCAGGGGCAGCGCGGCCATGTAGGCGTCGAACATCGGGCCGATCGGCACCGTGCGGAAGGGCAGGCCCGTACGGCGGGCGAGTTCGGCGGCGTCGGTGCGGGAGTGCTCCGACGAATAGCGGGACGGCATCGCCACGGCGTGGACGTGCTCCGCCCCCAGCGCGTCGCAGGCGAGGGCGGCGACCAGCGCGGAGTCGATCCCGCCGGAGAGGCCGAGCACCACGCTGCGAAAGCCGTTCTTGACGACGTAGGCGCGCAGGCCGGTGACCAGCGCGGTGTAGATCTCCTCCAGGTCCGGGAGGCATACGGCCGCATCGCCGGGGGTCTTGGGAGGGCAGGGCGGCAGCGGGTCGGGGGAGAGGGCGAGGTGGTCGACGCGCAGCCCGTCGTCCAGTACGCCCGAGGGCGGCGCGGGCGCCGCGGCCGGCAGCTCCAGATCGACCAGCAGACAGGTCTCCCTGAACTGCGGTGCCCGCGCGATCACACCGCCGTCCTTGCCGACGACGATCGAGTCGCCGTCGAAGACCAGCTCGTCCTGTCCGCCGGTCATCGCCACATAGGCGGTGGTGCAGCCGGCCTCCTGGGCCCGCTTGCGGACCAGCTCCAGCCGGGTGTCGTCCTTGTCCCGCTCGTACGGCGAGGCATTGACCGACACCAGCAGCCCGGCGCCCGCGCTGCGCGCCGCCGGCACCCGGCCGCCGTCCTGCCACAGGTCCTCGCAGATGGCGAGCGCGACATCCACCCCGTGCACCCGCACGACGGGCAGGGTGTCGCCGGGGACGAAGTAGCGGAACTCGTCGAAGACGCCGTAGTTGGGAAGGTGGTGCTTGGCGAAGGTCAGGGCGACCTCGCCGCGGTGCAGCACGGCGGCGGCGTTCTGCGGGGCGCCGGCGGGGCGGCCGTAGCGCGGCTCGGCCTGCGTACCGCGGTCGAGATAGCCGACGATCACCGGCAGGTCGCCCAGGCCCTGCCCGGCCAGCCGGCCGGCCAGCGTCCGCAGCGCGCCGCGGCTCGCCTCGACGAACGAGGGGCGCAGCGCGAGGTCCTCGACGGGATAGCCGGTCAGCGCCATCTCGGGGAACGCGACCAGATGTGCGCCCTGGCCGGCGGCGTGCCGGGTCCAGTGCAGGATCGCCTCGGCGTTTCGGGCGAGATCGCCGACGCAGGAGTCGATCTGGTTGAGGGCGAGACGAAGGTGAGGCACCCCGCCAGTGTAATCGTCTTTCTGACGCAATGGGGGGCGGGCGGGTACCGGCGGTGCTCCGGGGCTGTGACGGGCGGCCCCGGAGTGATCCGCGGGCCGCCCGCCCCCCACCGGGGCCCGCGCCGCTACTTCTTCCGATAGCCGATGATCGTCATCATCCCGGACTCCGAGTGGTAGAGGTTGTGGCAGTGGACCATCCACAGCCCGGGGTTGTCGGCGTCGAAATCGACGGCGACCCTGCGGCCGGGCAGCAGGATCGTGGTGTCCTTGAGCGGGCCGCCGTCCTGCAGCGCGAAGGTGTGGCCGTGCAGATGCATCGGGTGCCACATCCTGGTGTGGTTGCGGAAGACGATCCGGACCCGCTCGCCGGCCTCGACGGCATACCGCTGGGAGGGCGTGTACGGCCTCCGGTTGATCGCCCAGTCGTACCTCTCCATGGTGCCGGTGAGGGTCATGTCGATGACGCGGTCGGGGCGCCGCGCCGCGGACCGTACCGACTCGGCGGCCCGGAGCCGGTTCACGGTCAGCAGCCTGCCGTACAGGTTCTCGGGCCGGGCGGACGGGCCGGGCGCCTCACCGCGCCCGGTGCGCAGCAGGGCCAGCGCGGAGCGGCCCTTGCCCTCGGCGAGCACGGTGAGCGGGAAGACGCCGTCCCCGGCCGTGACCAGGACGTCATAGCGCTCGGCCATCCCGAGGAGCAGCGCATCGGTCTCGGCGTGCTCGACGGGGAAGCCGTCGGTGTGGGTGATGGTCATCCGGTGGCCGCCGAGCGCGACGCGGTAGGCGGTCTCGCTGCCCGCGTTGATGAAACGGATCCGGATGCGGTCGCCGGGCCTGGCGTGGAAGGTCTGCGGGTCATGGGCGGCACGGCCGTTGACGAGGTGGTACGGGTGGTCCACATCGCCCGCGTCGCGGCCGAGCAGCCTGCTCCGGGCGCCCCTGAGGATCCGCGACGGGCCGTCGGCGGGGACGACCCCGCCGCCCATGGCGTGGGCGCCACCGCCGCCCTTCCCGTCGCCGTGGCCCGCGTCCCTCTCGCCGTGGCCCATGTCCCCGCGGTCCACGCCCCCGTGCAGCTCCTTGAGCACCGCTTCGGGGGTGCTGCCGTCCACCCCGTCGAGCCAGTCGTCCAGCAGGACCACCCACTCCTTGTCGTAGGAGAGCGGCTCCCTGGGGTCCTCCACGATCAGCGGCGCGTACAGCCCGCGGTCCAGCTGCATACCGGAGTGCGGATGGATCCAGTGGGTGCCGGCGGTGGGGACCGCGAAGTGGTAGTCGAACGAGGCGCCGGGCCTGATGGCGCGCTGGGTCACGCCGGGCACGCCGTCCATGTCGTTGCGCACCGCCAGCCCGTGCCAGTGCAGGCTCGTGGACTGCGGAAGGTGGTTGGCGAGGGTCAGCGCGATGCGGTCGCCCGCGGTGACCCGCATCTCCTTGCCGGGCATCCGGTCGCCGTACGCCCAGGTCCTGGCGGTACGGTCGCCCAGGTCGATCCGGGTCTCGGCGGCGGTCAGCGAGTAGCGCCGCACGGGGCCCGAGCCCCGCTTGCGCTCGGCCTCGGCGACCTCCGGGCCGTCCGGGGACACATAGCCGGACGGGGTGTGGCCGTCGGGGCCGGGGGCGGGCGCCCGGCCGTTCATGCCGTCCATGGCGGTGTGCGGGCCGGAGCCGGCGGTGCCCTTGGCACAGGCGGGCAGCAGGCCGCTGCCGGCGGCGGCGATACCCGCGCCGAGCAGGGCGCGGCGGGAGTGCGTACGCATGGGGAGAAGCACCTCGTGACGATGTCGGTGGTGATCTGGAGGGGGTGAGGGGCGCTGCCGCGGACTCCGGTGGGCGTCGGCGGCGGGGGCGCGCTCCTACACGCGCAGCACCGACAGTCGGGCGGGGAGTTCGTGGCGCGGCGGCCGGGGTATCGGCCACAGGCCGCGCAGCAGACGGGCGCGCAGCACCGTGAGCAGGCCGGTCTCCCGGCGTCCGGTCAGCGGACCGGCACCGAGGAGGACCAGGAGGACGAGCGCCCGGACGGAAAGGACGGCGCGGCAGACGGTGCCGGGGGCTATGGCGCCGCCGGGGGCGTCGGCGCGGGCCCTGGACGGCCGGGCCCTGGCGGTGTCCGCCGGCTGCCGCGGTGGTGCCGCCGGACGGACCGCCGCGGGGGCCGCCGATGTGCGGGTGTCGTGCCCGCCGTGCCCGGTCATCGGGTGCCCGGACGCAGGCACGGTGGTGAGGCCGGAGATCAGCGCGGTGAACAGCAGCAGCCGGCCGCACCACGCGGCGGCCTTGCCCTGTTCATGCATCGCGGACCTCTCGACGGAACGGCGAACCCGGCGGACGCGGGGGGAGGTTCGCTCCCCAGACCCTACCCCCGAGGGGTATGGCTCTCCCGCGCTTGCCCGCCGACGGAGTGACGTCGCACCGCCCGCCGCCGGGCCCGGACGCTCCCGCGCCGGCCGCCCGCGGTCCGTTGCGCCGGTCTCACCGCTTAACTTTCCACCACCCGCCTGCGCTTGACACTCCACGCCACCCGCGTGCCCGCGGACAGTTGCCCACGGCCCCGGGCCTCCCGCCGCTCCCCGCCGTTCCGGGGCGTTACGGGCCGCTCATGGTCCGTGGCCGACGGAGGAAAGATCAGGAAGGTCAGGGAACGGGCCCTTCAACGCCGGGTCAATGACCGCTCAGGCCGGCTCCAAGACTGGGCCAAGCCCCCCGATTGCCGCCGCCCGCTGCGCTGAGCCCGCTCGCCGCGGGAAGGATGCAGGGTGAGGGTTACGGGACGGCGGTTCTGATTCAGGCCAAGGGTGCGTAATGTGACGGTAACCCCTTCACGTGATACTGGTGTGCCACGCCGCGTGATCCGGCGCGCGTGGACAGGCCGATTGACCTGCAAGGATTGGTGACCCATGGACAAGCAGCAGGAGTTTGTGCTCCGAACGCTCGAGGAGCGCGACATCCGCTTCGTACGGCTGTGGTTCACCGATGTGCTCGGGTTCCTCAAGTCCGTGGCGGTGGCCCCCGCGGAGCTGGAGCAGGCCTTCGACGAGGGCATCGGCTTCGACGGCTCGGCCATCGAAGGATTCGCCCGGGTGTACGAATCCGACATGATCGCCAAGCCGGATCCCGGCACCTTCCAGATCCTGCCCTGGCGCGCCGAGGCCCCCGGCACCGCCCGGATGTTCTGCGACATCCTGATGCCGGACGGCTCCCCCTCCTACGCCGACCCGCGCTATGTCCTCAAGCGCATCCTGGCCAAGACCTCCGACCTCGGTTTCACCTTCTACACCCACCCGGAGATCGAGTTCTTCCTGCTCAAGGACAAGCCCGTGGACGGCCGGCGGCCGACCCCCGGCGACTCCTCCGGCTACTTCGACCACACCCCGCAGAACGTCGGCATGGACTTCCGCCGGCAGGCCATCACGATGCTGGAGTCGATGGGCATCTCGGTGGAGTTCAGCCACCACGAGGGCGCCCCCGGCCAGCAGGAGATCGATCTGCGCTACGCCGACGCCCTCTCGACCGCCGACAACATCATGACGTTCCGGCTGGTCATGAAGCAGGTGGCGCTGGAGCAGGGGGTCCAGGCGACCTTCATGCCCAAGCCGTTCTCGGAGTACCCGGGCTCCGGTATGCACACCCACCTCTCGCTCTTCGAGGGCGACCGCAACGCCTTCCACGAGTCCGGCTCCGAGTACCAGCTCTCGAAGGTGGGCCGCTCCTTCATCGCCGGTCTGCTGCGGCACGCGGGCGAGATCTCCGCCGTCACCAACCAGTGGGTCAACTCCTACAAGCGCATCTGGGGCGGCGCCAACCGCACCGCGGGCGCCGGCGGCGAGGCACCCTCCTATATCTGCTGGGGCCACAACAACCGCTCCGCGCTGATCCGCGTCCCGATGTACAAGCCCGGCAAGATGGGCTCGACGCGGGTCGAGGTCCGTTCCATCGACTCCGGCGCCAACCCGTATCTGACGTACGCGGTGCTGCTCGCGGCCGGTCTCAAGGGCATCGAGGAGGGCTACGAGCTGCCGGCCGGCGCCGATGACGACGTCTGGGCGCTGTCCGACTCCGAGCGCCGGGCGATGGGCATCGAGCCGCTGCCGCAGAACCTCGGCGAGGCCATCGAGCTGATGGAGCGCAGCGAACTGGTCGCCGAGACCCTCGGCGAGCACGTCTTCGACTTCTTCCTGCGCAACAAGAAGCAGGAGTGGGAGGAGTACCGCTCCGAGGTCACCGCCTTCGAGCTGCGCAAGATGCTGCCCGTGCTCTGAGCCACCGCGCCACCGAGAGGCTGCACCCATGGCACTTCCCGCTCCGCAGGGACGGCGGAGCAGCACCTTCGCCCGGCTGCTGAGGCACGGTTTCACCGACCCCTCGGCCGCCGGGCAGCTGCTCGAAGTCCCCGAACTCGCCTCCGTACGCGAGGACTCGGTGCTGCTCGAAGCGCTGGGCGCCACCGCGGACCCGGACCTGGCGCTGCACAGCCTGGTCCGGCTGGTGGAGGCACAGGACCCGGACGAGCAGCAGGCGCTGCTGAGCACGGTCGTCGCGGCGAAACCGCTGCGCGACCGGCTGCTGGGGGTGCTGGGCGCCTCCGAGGCGCTCGCCGACCACCTCGTGCGGCATCCGCGCGACTGGCAGTCGCTGGTCACCTACGAGTCGGTCGATCTGCACCCCACCACCCCCGAGTTCGAGCTGGCGCTCGCCGAGGGGATCTGGGGCGGAGCGAACGCCGAACGGCCGCGCGCGGATGCGCTGCGTGCCGCCTACCGCCGCTCCCTGCTGGGCATCGCCGCCCGCGATGTGTGCGGCACGACCGATGTCGCCGAGGCCGCGGCGGAGCTGGCGGACCTGGCCACCGCCACGGTACGGGCCGCCCTGGAGATCAGCTACGAGGAGGCGCCCGGCGACGCCGCGGTGTGCCGGCTGGCGGTCATCGGCATGGGCAAGTGCGGCGGCCGGGAGCTGAACTACGTCTCCGACGTCGATGTCATCTTCGTCGCCGAGGCCAAGGAGGGCGTGGACGAGGCCAAGGCGCTGCAGGCCGCGACCCGGCTCGCCGCCCGCATGATGCGCCTGTGCTCGGACAACACCATCGAGGGCACGATCTGGCCGGTGGACGCCAATCTGCGCCCCGAGGGCCGCAACGGCCCGCTGGTGCGCACCCTCAGCAGCCATCTCGCCTACTACCAGCGCTGGGCCAAGACCTGGGAGTTCCAGGCGCTGCTCAAGGCCCGCCCGATGGCCGGTGACCTGCAGCTTGGACAGCAGTACGTGGAGGCGCTGGCGCCGATGGTCTGGGAGGTCGCCGAGCGGGAGAACTTCGTCGCCGATGTGCGCCAGATGCGCCGCCGGGTCGTCGAGAACATCCCCGCGGCCCAGGTCGAGCGGGAGCTCAAGCTCGGCCCCGGCGGACTGCGCGATGTCGAATTCGCCGTCCAGCTACTGCAGTTGGTGCACGGCCGCAGCGATGCCACCCTGCGCAGCGCCACCACGCTGGACGCCCTGGCGGCGCTGGCGGCCGGCGGCTATGTCGGGCGTCAGGACGCTGCGGCCCTGGACGCCGCCTACCGCTTTCTGCGCACGCTGGAGCACCGCATCCAGCTCTTCCGGATGCGCCGTACGCATCTGATGCCCGAGGACGAGGGTGAACTGCGGCGCCTGGCACGTTCGTTGGGTCTGCGGACCGAGCCGGTCGACACCCTCCGCAAGGAGTGGAGGTGGCATGCCAGGGAGGTGCGCCGGCTGCACGAGAAGCTCTTCTACCGTCCACTGCTCGATGCCGTCGCCCATCTGGAGCCCGGCGAGACCCGGCTGTCCGCCAAGGCCGCCGGCCACCGCCTCGAAGCGCTCGGCTACGCCGACCCGGTGGCCGCGCTGCGGCATCTGGAGGCGCTGGCGTCCGGCGTGACCCGCAAGGCCGCCATCCAGCGGACCCTGCTGCCGGTGCTGCTGGCCTGGTTCGCGGACTCCGCCGACCCGGACGCCGGACTGCTCAACTTCCGCAAGGTCTCCGACGCGCTCGGCAAGACGCCCTGGTACCTGCGGCTGCTGCGCGACGAGGGCGCGGCCGCCGAGAACCTCGCCCGGGTGCTGTCGGCCGGCCGGCTGGCCCCCGATCTGCTGCTGCGCGCCCCCGAGGCGGTCGCACTGCTCGGTGCCACCGACGGGCTGCAGTCGCGTGGCCGGGCCGCGCTGGAGCAGGAGGTGCTGGCCGCGGTCGGCCGCGCGGACGGCGCCGAGGCGGCGGCCGCGGCGGCCCGCGGGGTGCGCCGCAGAGAGCTGTTCCGTACCGCAGCGGCAGATGTGATCGGCGCGTACGGCACGGAGTTCAGCCCCGCGGACACCGATCACGGCCACTCCGTCGACGCCGTCGGCTCCGCGGTCTCCGACCTCAACGCCGCCACCCTCGCCGGTGCACTGCGCGCCGCGGTCCGCGCGCAGTGGGGCGACACCCTGCCCACCCGCTTCGCGGTGATCGGCATGGGCCGCTTCGGCGGCCATGAGCTGAGCTACGGCTCGGACGCCGACGTCCTGTTCGTCCACGAGCCGCGCGAGGGCGCCGACGAGCAAGAGGCCGCCAAGGCCGCCCAGGCCGTCGCCAACGAGATGCGCCGGCTGCTCGAACTCCCCTCCTCCGACCCGCCGTTGCCCATCGACGCGGATCTGCGTCCGGAGGGCAGGTCGGGCCCGCTGGTGCGGACGCTCGCCTCGTACGCGGCCTACTACCGGCGCTGGTCGCTGGTGTGGGAGTCGCAGGCCCTGCTGCGCGCCGAACCGGTCGCGGGCGACCCCGAGCTGGGGCAGCGGTTCACCGAGCTGATCGACCCGCTGCGCTATCCGGCCGAGGGCCTGGGCGAGGACGCGGTCCGCGAGATCCGCAAGCTCAAGGCCCGGATGGAGGCCGAGCGGCTGCCGCGCGGCGCCGATCCGACCACCCACGCCAAACTGGGGCGCGGCGGACTGAGCGATGTCGAGTGGACGGTGCAGCTGCTGCAGATGCAGCACGGCTGGGAGGTCCCCGGGCTGCGCACCACCCGTACCCGCGAGGCGCTGGCCGCCGCGCACGCCGCCGGGCTGATCAGCACGGACGACGCCCAGACCCTGGACGAGGCATGGGTGCTGGCGGCGCGGGTGCGCAATGCCGTGATGGTGGTGCGGGGCCGCCCCGGCGACACGTTCCCGGTCGACGGCCGCGAGCTGGCGGCGGTGGGCCGCTACCTCGGCTACGAGGAGGGCCACATCGGCGAGATGATCGACGACTACCGCCGTATCACGAGGCGGGCGCGCGGCGTGGTGGAGGAGCTCTTTTACGGGGCGTCGTAGCCTGTCCGCTGCGTTTTGTCTTGGGCCCACGTTTTTGGCTTTCCCGCCGTGGGGGTTTGTCGCCGTTGCGCCTGCGGCGGGCGGGGTCCGCTGCGCGGGGCTGTGGGTGCGGTGACGGGCCGGAGGGGCCGGTGTGTGGGACTGCTTCGCTTTACGTCCCACACAC